>JAGQWA010000348.1 GCA_020437725.1 Bacteroidota bacterium
TTATCAGAAGCTAAGCTTAACTAGCATATGGCATCTAATTACAGAATAACTTCGAGATACGCCAAAGCTCTAATCGATTTGGCTAAAGAAAGAAATCAGTTGGCTGAAATTAAAAAAGATGCCGATCTAGTAGTTGCTACTTGTGATGAAGTAAGGGCACTTGATGTTTTGTTTAAAAACCCTATTATCCTTCCTCAAAAGAAATTAGCTGTTGCTGAAAAGGTCTTCAAAGGCAAAATCTCTGATATTTCTTTTAAATTCATTGAAGTAATTGTTCGAAAGAACAGATCTCCACTAATTTTTGAAGTGTTTCAAAAACTAGTAGAACAATATAAAACCTATAACAACCAAACTGACGCTGTATTGGTAACTGCAAGTACGGCTTCAGACGCATTAAATAAGCGAGTTTCTGATATGGTAGCAAACGCTACAGGAAAAGAAATTGACCTAAAAAACAAAGTTGACGAAGATTTAATTGGCGGTTTTCAAATACAATTTGAAGGCTTAATGTTTGATGCAAGCGTTAAATCGCAGTTAAAAAAATTAGAAAAACAAATTTCTCAGTAAATATTAATTAGTAAAAAGATACAGAAATGGCAAATGTTCGTCCAGATGAAGTTTCAGCAATAATCCGTCAGGAGTTATCTGACTTCAAAACAGAAGCAGAGCTTCAGGAAGTTGGTACCGTATTACAAGTTGGTGACGGTATTGCCAGAATTTATGGTCTTAAAGGTGTAAAAGCCGGTGAACTTATCGAATTTGATAATGGCGTTAAAGGAATTGTACTAAACCTAGAAGAAGACAATGTTGGTGCAGTACTTATGGGTTCTGGAGACGATATTAAAGAAGGAGATACGGTAAAAAGAACTAAACAAATTGCATCTGTAAAAGCAGGTGAAGGCATGCTTGGCCGTGTTGTTAATGCCCTTGGTGAGCCAATTGATGGCGAAGGTCCTTTAACAGGCGAACTTTACGAAATGCCACTTGAGCGAAAAGCTCCTGGTGTTATTTTCCGCGAACCTGTTGCAGAACCAATGCAAACCGGTATTAAAGCGATAGACTCAATGATTCCAATTGGTCGTGGGCAACGTGAATTAATTATTGGCGACAGACAAACAGGAAAGTCAACAATTGCACTCGACACCATTATTAACCAAAAAGAGTTTTACGATAGAGGCGAGCCTGTTTTCTGTATCTACGTAGCCACAGGCCAAAAAGCATCAACTGTTGCTGCTACAGTAGAAACCTTAAAGAAAAAAGGTGCAATGGATTACACAGTGGTTGTAGCCGCCTCAGCATCAGACCCTGCTCCACTTCAATTCTACGCACCATTTGCAGGTGTGGCAATTGGCGAATTTTTTAGAGATACAGGTCGTCCAGCCTTGATTGTTTATGATGATCTATCAAAACAAGCTGTGGCTTACCGTGAAGTATCATTGTTGCTTCGTCGCCCTCCAGGTCGTGAAGCTTATCCAGGCGACGTATTCTACCTTCACTCAAGATTACTAGAGCGTGCTGCTAAGGTTATTAATGATGATGATATTGCTAAGAATATGAACGACTTACCTGATAGCATTAAAAGTATTGTTAAAGGTGGTGGATCATTAACAGCACTTCCAATAATCGAAACACAAGCTGGCGACGTTTCTGCTTATATTCCAACCAACGTTATTTCAATTACCGACGGTCAAATTTTCCTTGAGTCAGATCTTTTCAACTCAGGTATTCGTCCGGCCATTAACGTAGGTATATCTGTTTCGCGAGTAGGGGGTAATGCTCAAATAAAGTCAATGAAAAAAGTTTCGGGTACATTAAAGTTAGACCAAGCTCAGTACCGAGAACTTGAAGCCTTCTCAAAATTTGGTTCTGACCTTGACCCAGCTACTAAAGCAGTACTAGATAAAGGTGCTAGAAACGTTGAAATTCTTAAGCAAAATCAATTTTCTCCTGTAAAAGTAGAAAACCAAGTTGCCATTATTTACGCTGGTACAAAAGGTTTGCTAAAACAAGTGCCAGTTGACAAGGTGAAGGAATTTGAAAAAGATCTTATCAATTTCTTGGAAATGAACCATAAAGATGTTCTTGAAGGTTTTAAAGCAGGTAAACTTGAATCAGCACACCTTGAAACTGTAGAAAAAGTATGTGCTGATTTATCAGCCAAATACAATAATTAATAGAAAAGAATGGCCAATCTAAAGGAGGTAAGAACCCGAATGGTTTCGGTGAAGTCGACTCAACAAATTACCAAAGCCATGAAAATGGTTTCGGCAGCCAAGTTGAGACGAGCCCAGGACAAGATTATTAAAATGCGTTCTTATGCTCAAAAACTTCACGAAATGATGTCTGGATTATCTCAAAATATTGATGGCAGTCCCGTAGCTACCTATTTCGAAAGTAAGAATTCCAATAAAGTTTTATTCGTGTTGGTTTCTTCAGATCGTGGTCTTTGTGGAGCATTTAATTCATCGCTCATAAAATCCATGAATTATTTCATAACCAAAGAAATAGGCGATAACAAAGGCGCATTCGATATTTTGAACATTGGAAAGAAAGGACATGATGGCATGTCAAAATTCAAATACAATGTAGCTGATTCTAACGATGGATTTTTCAATAACTTAAATTGGGCCGATGGCGAACGAATTTGTCAAAACGTTCTAAACCAGTTTAATGAAGGAAAGTACGCCAAAGTGTATTTGGTGTATAATGAGTTTAAAAACGCAGCTACTTATTTTAACCGAATAAGTCAATTGTTGCCAATTGCTGCACGCGAAGAAGCAGAAGAATCTGACTCTAATGCCAATTACATTTTTGAACCATCTCAAGGTGAAATTCTTGAAGACTTGGTACCTAGATCTTTAAAAACAACTTTTTATAGCGCATTGTTAGATTCTAACGCATCTGAACACGGCGCTAGAATGACCGCAATGGACAACGCTACTGAGAATGCTCAAGAGTTGTTAAGATCACTTTCTATTGAATATAACAAAGCAAGACAAGCTGCAATTACTAACGAAATTCTTGAAATTGTTGGTGGGGCAGAAGCTTTGGAAAACGGTTAAAAAACTTTTTTCGAATAATTGAAAAGGAGTTGCTTTTTTTGCAACTCCTTTTTTGTTTAACAGCATTGAACAAACAACTTAAAAAGAGCCTTGTGCTCATCCTATCGCTCATAATAATAGGTATCGCCTCTCGCGATTTGCACCTATTATTTCCAACTTTATTAACAAGGTTTACACCTGATATTCTTTGGGCGGCAATGGTGTTTGCTCTAGTGTCGGCTGTTTTCCCAAAGTCTATCTTAAGGCAAAGAGTGGTGTTTGCATTGGTCTTGGCTTACTTGGTAGAAATAAGCCAACTTTATCAATCTGGTTGGGTTAATGAAATTAGAGCAACTGAGCTTGGTGGGTTATTATTGGGTCACAACTTTGCGTGGAGCGATATTATTTGCTATTCTCTTGGCGTTCCACTGGGTGTTTATCTCTATTCTAAAATTGTGGCTAAGCAACAACAGCAACCGGCTTAGCCATATTTCTCTTTTACTTACGCTCAATTCTTATTTTTACCAACGTGAAAAACAACGTTCGGGTGAAAAGAAGAACTTTCATAAAACAATCTGCTTTGGCTGGCCTGTCTATGCAATTTCCTGAAACTTTAATGGGAGCTGAAGAGCTAAATGCTAAGCTTGCAAGTCTTAAACAATTAAAAAGTAAAAGCCATATTGATGAACTGGTAACAGACAAATTATATTGGAAAGAAATTAGAAGACTCTACGCAGCCGATAACTCATTCTTAAATCTTGAGAA
>JAGQWA010000349.1 GCA_020437725.1 Bacteroidota bacterium
CAACCGCACCCGTTTTAACACAAACAACCTACGAAAGTTTGAGCCAAATTAGACTTCAAGTAACCAAAAGCAACTCCCCCGACATTGATAAATACAACTTTATAAGATCTACCAATGGTGGGTCTTTTGCTACCATTGCTACCATTACCAGCTCGGCATCGTCTCTTACTTACATAGATAATATTTCTAATGATGGCACAAATAGCTATTGCTACAGAGTAACCGGTATTGATGAATGCGGCAACCGTGGCGATACATCAGCTTTACATTGCCCAGTAAATTTAAGTGCCAGAACTGGCCAACTTGAGTCTATTCTAGAGTGGAAACCTTACGTGGGTTATGAGTTAGATTCAGCAACAATTCAAAGATTCGATTCAGTAAACAATAAATGGAATAGAATAGGACGTGTTGGCGCAACTGACACTTTTTTTAAAGACAGTACCAACATTATATGCAATTACCTATACACTTACCGAATTGCTTCTCATCAAAAAAATGGCACGCTCGTAACCATGTCTGACAGTGCTGGCGTTAGACCAATAGATACCATAAAACCACCCAGAATTGAACTAATAACCACTGGAATTCTTTCTCAGGCTTCTGCTGGAGTAGTGTTTTTGCGCTCTCCAGATTCTGATGTTAATCAGCACATGGTGGTTTCAAAAGGCTACTACAACGGAAAACTAGTGTCAACCGATTCGGCATATACGTTTGATAAAAGCCCTGACACCATACAGGCAATAGTTTCAATACCTAGAACAGATTCTATTAGTTATCGTTTTCAAGTATTTGCCATAGACTCATGCAACCAAAACGTGTCGGCAAATAGCGAAACTCACCATGCAATACAGGTAACTGGCAAACCACTAAACCTTGCAACAGAACTAAATTGGAGTCATTATAAAGGCTGGGGATTTGTAAGTGCTTATGTAGTGCAAGTTTATGATGGTAATGATTGGAAGGCCATTTCAAACCTTTTGCCCAATACTACCACTTTTACTCACACAGGACTGCCTTGTAATTTAGAGCAGAGATATAGAATAATTGGTATAGGTAACTCTTTGTTAAGCGAAGGAACTATTTCAGATGAAATTAGACTAACCCCATATGACTCATTGCCACCAAAGGCACCTGTAGTTAACTATGCCACTGTTGTAAATGATTCTACCATAGAAATAAATTGGAATCAATCAACTTCTGGCGATGCACAGAATTATTTGGTTTTTATGAGCAGAAATGGCGGCGCCCCTATTTTTTTAGATACAGTTGCTAGAACAACAAACCCAACCCACACCTATACATGTACTGGAATTAATACTAAAACCCATAAATATTGCTTTGAGATTTTGGCCTTCGATACTTGTAACCTAAATATAAGTACCGACCACGTGAAACATTGTGCTATGCAACTCGATGCCACAGCCGGCAACAAAGAAGTAATGTTAAATTGGTCTCCATATGAAGGGCTAGCCGTTAAACAATATGAAATACAGCAATTGGTTAACAATAATTGGGTAAGTGTGGCAACCGTGGCACCAACAGTAAGTAGCTACAAGCATACTAACTTAAATTGCTATGTTCCTTATACTTACCGAATTAAAATGACCGAAACAGGCACACCGGCCGACAATTCCCTTTCTGACACAATAACAGTTACCCCGTTCGACACCATTGCGCCAGACGCACCTAGAATAAGATCAGTATCTGTATTAAACAACAATAGCGTAGAAATAAAGTGGGATCATAGCGTTGCCAACGATGTTTATAAATACGTTTTACATCAAAAACATCCAGACTCTACTCACTTCTCAGTTCTTGACACCTTAGGTTATGTTAATAAATACACAGCATCTGTTGATGCTAGTAAGATTGACTTAGGTTTTGGATTTGCCTTGCAAGCTATAGACAATTGTAGAGACAATGTTGGTGTATTGTCTAACCCCACAAGTACCATTGTACTTGATGTTAGGCCACAAGACTGCGAAAACGTATTAGAATTAAACTGGAGAAATAATCCAAACTTTAAAGAAGGCCTTAACCAATACGAGATTTACAGATCAGAAAACAGCGGAGCTTACGTGCTTATAGCTATATCAAATGGCAACAACTATTTAGACAGCGTTATTCCATATTTTACTTACCAATACTACATAAAGGCAACAGAGAACAATTCTACCGGCTATAATGCCATTTCAAACACTGAGCTAGGAGTACCATATAGACCCTATGCACCTGTTGTTAAAAGCGTTTCAGTTTCAAAATCTGGAATAATTGATGGTGAAATAGAAGTTAAATGGCATATAAATACAAAAGCTGATTATCTAGAGCGACAAAAAATCTATCATAAAGAATCTGGCTCAGCTAATTTTAGTGTGCTAAACAACAATTTAGCAGTTACCGATTCAGCTTTCACCCATTCAAATATAAATACCAAAACCACCAACCACGAGTATTTTGTGGTTACTGAAGACTCGTGTGGTAATATTTCTGATACGGTTTCAATTCACAAATCAATTGATTTTGAATTTAAAATTGGCCAACTTACACATGAGTTGAGATGGACCCCGTATGCTGGCGTTCCTGTAGCTAGGTATTATGTAGAGCAACTTCAAGGAAATAGTTTTGTAGTAACCGATACGGTTTCTCCAACTAAAGATTCGCTCTTTAAGTTTCCGGCACCATGCAATACATTAATTACCTATAGAATTGGTGCTGAATCGGCCCTAGGTTTCATTTCTTATTCTGACACGGCATCTGGCCTAGCTATAGACAATGAGTATCCAGACAAACCAATTCTTACCAATATTAGCGTTACAAATACTGCCATAAATACCATTAATTTTATGGGAGTAGATTCACCTGATGTTTTTGCCTATCAGATTTTAAGATCGGCAAACGGCGGCAATTTTGTTCACAGAGGTTATATGCCATACACTGGTGTTAAAAAAGCAGAACAATTTATAGATAGTGTAAAGAAAGCCAAAGGCCCTTATAGGTACGCCGTTGTTGCATTAGACTCATGTTTAAATGGAGCATCAACAGATACATTCAAAACATCGCAGTTAAATGGTGTGGCAGATCATTTTAAAAACACGCTATTTTGGAACAAGTTTGAAGGTTATGCATTAAACACCTTGCAACTTCAAACCTATAATGGCACTGCTTGGAGTTTGTTTAAGTCCTTAAATGTAAACGACACGCATTTTGTGCATCAAGATGCCAGTTGTGGTGCTTCAATTATTTATCGTTTAATGGGCATTTCGGCAAAGGCAGATACTACCTATTCTAACCAAATAAGCTTAACACCAACGGATACAACCCCACCCCTTTCGCCTTTAATTAAATATGCCACGGTTGATGCTCATAACAGAATAAAACTATATTGGACCAACCCCGCCAACAATGATGTTAAAACATACAATATATACCGTAGCGACAATGGCGGCCCATTTAATCTACTAAACGACACAACATATACCAATGTTTACTATGACAACCATGTAAAGTCTCAGTCGAATTATTATAACTATTACATTGAAGCCATTGATAGCTGCATAGCCCAACCATCGCCATTTACCGATACTGTTGGCACTTTTTATTTTAGCATTGAAAAAGACACGTGCCAAACAGAAAACAGGTATCAAATTGAGCCTATTAAACATTTAGGAAATGGAGCCGACTATTATATTCTATTTTATAAAAGCGCTAACAGTGCAAATTGGAAAGGAATAGACTCTGTTTATGCCGGAACTACCACCTATATAGATACCGCCAGAATAAGAGAC
>JAGQWA010000034.1 GCA_020437725.1 Bacteroidota bacterium
AAATACGCTGCACGCCTTATAAAAATTAAACCTAATCAAAAAGAGAGATTATTCAGAATTCGCCAAGAAATTTTAGAGAAGCCAAATATTAATAATAGAAAATGGCTACTCGACCAAATAAAACTGATGGAAGGAAAAATGGAAGATTAGGTCGTCATTTAAACGCACTTCTAATCAACTCCATTACATTTTGAAGGCCGGTAATTTTTAGTTTCTTCGACTTGTTTTCAACCAGGTTGTGGGTGTAAACTTTATTAAATCCCATTTGCTCGCACTCCTTAAGCCGTTTTTCTGCCTGTGGTACTTTTCTAATTTCGCCAGATAACCCTACTTCTCCAATAAATGCTGATTTTGAAGATAATGGCTCATCGAAATAGCTTGACGCCAATGCCATTATAACGGCTAAGTCAATGGCTGGATCAGCTACCTTAATGCCACCGGTAACATTCAGGAAAACATCATTCAAGCCGATTTTTAATCCGCATCTTTTTTCTAAAACGGCTATAAGCATTCCTAGCCGCTTTGGATCAAAACCAGTTGACGACCGCTGCGGTGTGCTGTATTGGCTAGGACTAACCAACGCCTGAATTTCAATAAGCATAGGCCTAATTCCTTCGAGCGTGCAGCCAATGGCAATGCCACTTAGCTCGCCATGCCTATCGCCAAGTAAAACCCCTGATGGGTTTTGTACTTGGTTTAAACCACTGCCTTGCATTTCATATAATCCAATTTCGCCAGTTGAGCCAAACCTGTTTTTGGAGCTCCTAAGTACTCTAAAATGATGACGGTTGTCTCCTTCAAAATAGAGCACCACATCTACCATGTGCTCAAGTATTTTGGGTCCGGCTATGTAGCCATCTTTGGTAATATGGCCAATAATAAAAATGGCGCGGTTTTGTTTCTTAGCAATCTCCATTAAACGGTGTGTACATTCTCTAATCTGTGGAATACTACCTGGCGTTTGTTCAACAGTTGGTGAATGAAGCGTTTGAATGGAATCGATGATGATGAGCTTTGGGTCAACTTCTTTAATGGCTGCTTCTAAATAGCCAAAATCGGTTTCAGCCAAAACACTCATAAGCGCATTTGGTTGGCCTATTCTTGAAGCCCTTAATTTAACCTGTTCAATACTTTCTTCGCCAGAAACATACAGAACCGATAGCTTTTGAACGCTAAGAGCTAATTGTAAGAGCAAAGTTGATTTTCCTATGCCTGGCTCGCCTCCCAAAAGTGTAATAGAGCCGGGAACAATTCCACCGCCTAAAACCCGGTTTAATTCACCATCGTAGGTAACATAGCGAGCGGCTGGTTTGGCATCAAACTCATCAAATTTTTGAAGTACTTTACCCAATTCTGACGAGTTGGCTTGCGTAAGGGTTTTGCCTGTTGTTTTTGCCTCCGTTTGTGCTTCAAAACTGTTCCAAGCATTGCAAGATGGACATTTGCCGGTCCATTGCACTGCCTTGTATTCGCAATTTGAACAGATATAAACAGTTTTTGTCTTAGCCATAAAGCGTAGATTTAGTCTGTTCGTATCCGTGGTCAACATTAGTGGCTGATTTTGCGGCTGCCACTGCTAATTCATCGCATCGCTCATTTAAGGGGTTGCCGGCGTGCCCTTTCACCCAAACAAATTTTATATGATGCAAAGGGTAAACTGATAAAAACGCCCGCCACAAATCAGGATTTTTCTTGTTCTTAAAACCCGTTTGTTGCCATCCAAAAACCCATTTTTTTTCAACGGCATCAACCACGTATTTAGAGTCTGAATAGATGGTAACATTCATGCCTTTCCACTTGAGTTTTTTTAAGGCTTCAACTACTGCTAAAAGCTCCATTCTATTGTTGGTGGTTTCTCTAAATCCTGCTGAAAATTCTTTGCGATGCTGGCCTGAAATCATTACAATTCCGTACCCCCCAGGGCCGGGATTTCCTTGTGCCGCACCATCAGTATAAATGGTAATTTTTGGTGGAATGGACATTGAAGCAAATCTAACAGATGCCACTATAAGATTTCTAAGACTTCGGCAATAACAAAGAAACTTCCTGTAATAAGTATCATATCATTTGTGCCAGCCGTTTGTTGGGCTGATAAATAGGCTTCTTCAACACTTGAAAAGGGCGTAGCGTTTAATTTATTCTTTACGAGAATGTTGCAAAATGCTTCGGCGTTTAATGCTCGTGGAATTTTAGCTGCACAGGCATAATAGCTGGCGTTGCGAGGCAATAAGGCAACCATTCCCGAAATGTCTTTATCATTTACCGCACCCATTATAATGTGCAGTTGGTCAAATTCAACATGGTTTAAACGGGTTATTAATTGTTGTATACCCGCTTTGTTATGTGCCGCTTCTGCAATTATTAAAGGATTTTCACCAAGTTTTTGCCATCTTCCTTTTAGGCCGGCAATGGTTTCAAAATTGGTTAAACCATCAATTATTGACGATTCTGAAACTTGAAACTCATTTTGCAACAACAGGCAAGCAGCAAGTGCAGTAGTTGAATTTTCTTTTTGATAACCTGCGTGTGCCTCTGCTAATTTTTTAAGGTTTTCAGGAATCGATATTTCACTAGCATAGAAGATATCTGAGTGATTTCTATTAGCGAATTCTTCAAAAACAGGAGTGGTTTCTGGTTGTCGCTTTCCTATTAGAACTGGAATTTCAGGTTTAATAATTCCGGCTTTTTCTGCCGCTATTTTTGGAATTGTATCGCCCAGAAACTCAACATGATCATAATCTATATTGGTAATGATACTAAGTATTGGCGAAATGACATTGGTTGAGTCTAGTCGGCCACCCATACCAGTTTCTATAATGGCAATGTCAACCTGGTTTTGGTTGAAATAAACAAAGCTCATAGCAACGCTAAGCTCAAAAAAGGAAGGCTGTAATTCTAAAATGAAATGTTGGTGTTTCTCTACAAAATCAATTACAAATTCTTCTGGAGCGAGTTCATTATTAATGCGAAAGCGCTCTCTAAAATCAACTAAATGCGGTGAAACGTGAAGGCCTACTTTTAAACCTTCGCTTTGATAAATGGCGGCCAACATATGGCAAACAGAACCTTTGCCATTTGTGCCCGCTACATGAATACATTTAAGTTCATTTTGTGGATTACCTAAATGCGAACAAAGCTTGATTATGTTGCCTAAATCAGCTTTATAAGCTGCCTTTCCTTGCCTTTGAAAAATGGGTAATTGCTCATAAAGAAATTTGAGCGCGTCTTGGTAGTTCAACTCAGTTTATTTCACCTTGTATTCGTACTTAATAGAAACGATGGTGTAACCCGTTTTCTTGGCATCTCCATCAAATTCAAACTTGGTGTTTTTGGCTGAATTAACTGCCTTATCAAGCATTGATTTTTTAATTGTGGTGGTATTTTTTGAATAGTCTGGTTCAGCGTTGTGGACCGTTCCATCAGGCTTCACCCAAACTTTAATGAATACAATAGCATTCTCGGTTGATGGTTCATTAACATCAGGAATAATGGCTTTTTTAATGCCGCTTCCACCACCAAAAGACACTTTGCCAAATTTGGTTTCTACATTGTATTCAAGCGCCTTGTTATCGTCGGTTGGGTTGTTTCCAGATGGATCCGTGGTTTTGTTTCGGTCTTTGCTATTCCAGAAATCGTCATTTTCATCTTCATCTGGATCACCTTTGTTTTCATCTTGCTTTGGTTTGGTAGGTTCTTGCTCAGGTTTTTTGGGCTCAGTAGGGGTAGTAGTTTTTGGCTTAGGGTCTGGTTCGGGTGTTGGAATTGGATCAGGAGTTGGGTCTGGCTCTGGGTCAGGTGTAGGATTGTCTTCAGGCTCAGAATCTGTTTGTTCAGGCTCTGATTCATTTGGCTCCTGTTGTTCTTCAGGTTCTTCAATTTCTTCTGCATCTTCTTTTCCTTTAGATGCATTAGTCGCGGATAATTCGTTTTCAGTTTGTGGACCAACCACTAAAAAACTTCCTCTCTCTGCAGGTGGTGGGTCTTGGTATTTTAGGCCTAAAATGGCAAAAATTATTACAATTGAAGTAGCTGTAGTAACCGTAATTAATAGGGCTTTTCTTCTGTTTTTTCTGCCTTTCTTTTTGTCAAATAGATCTGCTATTTTGCTTCCACTGGTCATTTCGCATCAGATTTTAAAATAACCGCTTGCTTAAGTTTAACGCCAATGCTCATAACGTTGGTTATCTCTTTTACTGGCGTATTTTCATCAGCCTTAAGCACTACAGTCGCAGAATAATCGTCAAAACCACTCAATTTATTGCGCAAAGTACTTTCTATCTGATCACGAGCAACTTCTGTGTATTGCTCTCTTGAACTATTTGCTGGACCTATGTAGTACCTTGATTCTTCGTCAATTATTAAGTCAAAAGTCTCTTGTTCAGGTTTGACATTCAATCCTTTTGGCAATTGAAGTTTAAAGCCGTTTTCGTTAACAAACTCAGATGTAAGAACGAAAAAGATTAGCAGCAGAAATATGATGTCGGTTAACGACGACATGCTGAATTCTGCCTTTATTTTATTTCCGCGTTTAATTGCCATACTAAGAAATTAAGCAGGTTCTTGAAGAATGTCAATAAATTCAAGCGAAGTGGCTTCCATTCTAAAAACCAATTTCTCAATCATAGAAGTTAGATAGTTATAGCCTACATAAGCAACAATACCAATGGCCAAACCAAAGGCAGTAGTAACAAGTGCTTCGTAAATACCACCAGCCAAATCGCTTGGCGATGTGTTGTTTCCTGAATTTGCTAATTCAAAGAAGGCTTTAATCATACCTGTAACTGTTCCTAAGAAACCAATCATTGGTGCAGCACCTGAAATAGTGGCTAAAGTTGCCAAACCTTTTTCAAGTCTATAAATCTCAAGATTGCCAACATTTTCTATTGATGCACTTATTTCTCTCAAGGGATTGCCAATTCTGCTAACACCTTTTTCTATCATTCTTGAAACTGGTGTGTTGGCTTTACTGCCAAGTTCTTTGGCTTTGTCTATATCGCCTTCTTTTATAGCTATTTTAATGGCTTCGAGCAAACGGGGATCGTCTTTTGAAGCTTTGGTAATTGAAAAATAGCGTTCAAAGAACAAGTAAATTACCACTACTGCAAATGCAGCTAAGGGTATCATTATCCATCCACCGGTTAAAAGCAGACTAAGAATTGATAATTTTTCTTCGGTAACTTGAGCTGAACCTGGCGCTGATTGCACAGTTTCTTGAAGGAGAAGAATGTTTTGAAGCATAAGGCTGACTACTTGGTTAGTATCCAGCCATCAATATTATTGTCGTTGAAAATATTATTCTTGAAAGTTTCTGCACTATCACGTGTGGCAAATCCACCAAGGCTTATTCTAAACTTGCCGTTGGTATCTTCAATTACTTTCGGGTCAAAACCTTTAAGAACATACTGCTTCAAAGATTTGGTTGCAGTTTCTTTGCTCTTTAAAGAGCTTACAATTACGTGAAATTCAGTTGGTTGCGTTTTAGTATTGGTATTCTTAGCCGATTCATCTATTTCTGAATCATCGGTAGATGTTGTGGTTTCTTCTAGAGCAATATCCACTTTTTCTGAACCGTTATTTTCTTCTGACTCGCTTGTTAAACTGTTATCGTCACCTGTTGAAATCTTATTTTCTTCAACTGGTTCATTGTACAATTCTTTGGTTTCTTTAGCCTGTAAGGTTAGCTTTTTAACACCTTCGCTTATTTCAAGAAGGGTTTGTCTTTCAATGCTGTCTTTGGCTTTTTCTTCGGGCGCAACTATGGGGAATCCAAATGGATTAAGGCCAGCTTGTTCAACCTTTTTAGGATGAAAGCTAAGCATGTACAGATACAGGGCAGTACCCGACAATAGAACTATGAGCGCAACGCTAATTGCTCTAAATCTTTTGTAGCTCACTGGTAGTTTTTCAATTACTATAGTTTCTGGCTTCTTGCTTTTAAATCCATGTTTCCCAATCCCTTCTTCACCATTCAAAGGTTGAAGTTTTGCAATTTCCAGACCATACGAAGGTAATAGAAAATTAAAAACGGGAAATTGAGTGAATATTACATTTCGTTTAGTGGACACATGGAGTTTACCAATATTCTTAAGAACAACTTCGCCTCCATTTGCCAATGTGTCTTTCCAATTAGAGACATTTTCATCCAATATTACACGCGCATCAGCCAATGAAACTGCGTTTTGTTGGGCTAAAGCATTTGAAACCAAACCGTCGTCGTCTGTTAGTTTCGGGTTGAAATACAACTGCTTTTTGGGTGGATAAATGGTGTTAGCCACATTGTTAATTCTTGCACTTTTATAATTGGCTACAAAGGCGCCAAACCCAGGAATAACCACATAGTTATGCTGGTGCAAAAGTTTTTGAATAATATGGCTTAGGTTGGTCATAAATGAACTGGCAATACTAAAGAAGAATTTGGGTTGTGCCTAATAGATTTTTTGATTTAGGTAATTGGTAAGTATACTTACTTCAATAGTAGGGGCAATGTTTTGGTGAAGTATTCTATACACTGCATCTATTAACGGCGTTTTAAGCTCCATTTTTCTGCTTATTTCATAAATGTGTTTAGAAGTGTCAAAGCCTTCTGCTACCATGTTCATTTCTAATTGAGCCGATTTTATACTATACCCTTTGCCTAGCATATTGCCCAATGTTCTGTTCCTGCTAAATTGAGAATAACAAGTAACCAAAAGATCGCCAGAATAGCAGGTTTGATTCAAGTCTCGTTGGTCAGGATAAATAGCTGACAAGAAATGATCTAACTCACGTAGTGCCGATGAAACCAAAACTGCCTGAAAATTATCGCCATAGCCTAATCCGTGGCAAATGCCGGCAAGAATGGCATAAATGTTCTTTAGTATAGCGGCATATTCAGTTCCGTGTGGGTCGTCAGATGTAGAAACTTTAATGAACCGGTTTTTGAACAGCCTCGAAATCATTTCAGTGGTGTATCCAGATTTGCCACCAAAAGTTAGGTATGATAGTCTTTCAGCAGCAACTTCTTCGGCATGGCAGGGGCCAGAAATACTAACAATTTTTTCTTCGGGAATAATAAAATGGTTGTGCAAATACTCCAGTGGTGATTCTTGAGGGGTAACCATGCCTTTAACTGCTGAGATAATTATTTTGCCTTCAAAGTCTTTTGGCTTTAATGGAAGAAGCAGTTCATAGATAAATTTCGACGGAACAGCCAACACTACGATATTGGATTTCTTTAATTGCTTTTTTAAGTCAGTATCAATATGGCTTGGTTTAGTATAGATTTCAACTTGGCTTAAATACTTGGGATTATGATGATAGTTTAGAATAAACTCTCGAGTTTCTTTATTGCGAACCCACCAAAGTGGTTTTAATTGATTGAAGGCTAGAATTTTATAGATAGCCGTTGCCCAACTGCCATTTCCAATTACAAGTATTTTATGCTTTTTGTTGTCCAAACCGAGTTTTAGCTGTTTGGTGCAAATATTAAATGCAGATATGATTCGAGCATTAGCAAATTGAAGCTAATAGATGATATACATTAGAATGGTGAAAAGAAACTTTTATTCAATTATCAGGTTGAAATTACATTTGGCTGCGAAGTAGAAGGTAAATTGGTAAAGAAAGGATTTTTAATAATTGTATTGTTCGGCTTACTTCTGGCAGGGTTCTATTTTATTTACTCCAAACTATGGGTAGAGTCTGTTGGCAAGGCCTCATGTATAATTCCAGAAAACACGTCTGTCATATTTTCAAATGTTAAGCTGCATGAGCTTGCATCGGTAATAAGTTTAGAAAACGATTCTAGTTTAAGCAGTATAAGAAGTCTGGCAAGGAAATTCGAAAACGCTAATTATTCTTCGCCCATATTGGCCTGCGGAGTAGTTGGAGATAGGTCTTTTTACTCATTATCTCTGGTTATAAAACGGTTCAATGAAGGTGTTTTTAATAAAATGTTGACTAACTATTCTAAAGAATTAGACGCCGAAATAATTCAGAATAACTCAATTCATAAAATTAGTAAAGATGGTAAGGCATTGCTTTTTGTTTGGAAAGACGCTGCTCGTGTTTATGTATCAAATTTTGATCTAGGCCTTACAGATTCCTATTTATCCGAGTCAATTGCAAGAAGCGTGGTGGCTGATTTAGAACGAGGAAATGAATTTATTTTTTTCCCGAAAAAATTATTTCAAATTGAACCATTTGCACAGTTATGCAAGCAATTTGGTGGAAATCAATTTTCTGACAGCTTTTATGTAGCTGGCAATTTTATAGAAGCAGATGATAAACTTGAATTTGCAGGACTAGCCAATTTGCCAAAAGCAGGTTTTTCAGGAAGTTCTCCAAACAATGAACTCTGGGAACTTATTCCTTCAACAATTAAAAGATTTAGCACTGGAACTAAGTCTGAACCCATAAAATTTGAATCAGATTCTTTGGTTAAAGAGTTTCAGCCTATTGCAAATGGTTTTATGAGCTCTACATTTTATTGTTTTCATCAAGATTCATTCAAAAATTCTGGAAAGCGGTTTTTGATAGACTCAAACCTTTTGATGCACAATACAATAAATATGATAGAAAATGTAACCAATGGCCAAAACGAACCTTTAGAATATGTACTGCAGATAAAAGATTTCATTATTCTTTCAAATACTAAATCTGATTTAGAAAGTTTCGTATCTGCATCAAAAAACCTAGAAATGGTTAATCAGCTTAACCACACAAACTCAACTGCACCATGCATTAAATTATATTCAACACCAAGCATAGAGATGAAGGGTGGTGCATTTATACTAGAAAGGCTTTTTGAATCAAGTTCATCATGCGTTATTAATATTTCGCAGTTAAATAATCAGCTTTCTATTAAAGGTCAGTTCAACTTCGATTTGCCAGAGAGTACGCCTTCCAAAGAACCTGACTGGAGCTATAGAACCAACGATTCTGTAGTTTGGGGGCCGCATTCAGTTTATAATCATCAATTAAAAGAACAAACCGCATTAATTGCAACGACCCACAATTTTCTTGTTAATTTAAGTGCCAAAGGCCAACCCCTCTGGCAATACAAATTGCCCGAGAAGCCCATTTCAATTCCAATTGAAGTTGACTTTTTTCAGAATCAGAAAATTCAATATGCTATTACTACGCCACAATATTTAGTGGTTATAGACAGACTTGGTAGGCCAGTCGGAAATTATCCGCTGAAGTTCAAAGACTCAACAAACACAGGAATACAAGTGGCCACTGTGAAAAAAAACACTTGTTTTGTTAGATGGGCAAGCAATGTCTCGGTTTATGATGCAAAGTCTCAAAACCAAATAGAATCTGTCAAATTGCCATTTAAACCAACTGCAATTAAGTGGAAACTGGAAAATGCACGTCTAAAGAATAAATATGCTCAGGTAGATTCGGTACTAATAAAATTGGCATTTGCCGGCCAACTTGATATTGATACACTTGTTTTGGTTGACAATGAGCCTAAATATCTGCAAAAATTAAATGGCGATGAGGCCTTGCTTTGGCGAAACAACGAGGGCAAATTCTTTGAATGGAAAAACAATAAAGTGGATACGCAGTTTGCTTTTGTTGGAGAGCAAAGTGTTTATGCGTTTAAAGGAATTGAATCTGCTCCAAACGCTTACGGGTTTTTAATTGGCAATGAAATAAAAGTGGTTAATTCCAATAATAGCCTAGAACTTTTAAAAAAGGCGGGTAATTCTCCGTTTCAAAACATTGAACATTTAAGTTCGCAGCCACAAATTTTTTATATAACCAATACCAACAACGAAGGCTATATCATTCAACTTAATGCCGGAATAATTGAAAAATTACCTGCATTGAGTTCGGTTAAATTGCTTCGCAAAGCAAGCGGCGAAAAAATGCTAATTGGTATAGCTGATAAACAGGTATTTGGGTTTGAATTATAACAGAGAATGACAAACAAGGAGATTATTGAGTCGGCGTGGGAAAATCGTGAAATGCTGAACGATGCTGAAGTTCAAAATTGTATTAGGCATGTAATTGAAGGCTTAGATAAAGGCACTATTAGAGTTGCTGAAAAATCATCAAACAGCTGGCAAGTAAACGATTGGGTTAAAAAGGCTGTAATTCTATATTTCCCCATTCAAAAAATGGAAACCATTGAAACCGGTCCATTTGAATTTCATGATAAAATTCCACTTAAAACCAACTACGCTCAGCAGGGGGTAAGGGTGGTTCCACACGCCATTGCTCGTTATGGTTCATTTTTAGAATCGGGTGTAATAATGATGCCATCATACGTAAACATTGGGGCGTATGTGGGTTCAGGAACCATGGTTGACACTTGGGCAACAGTTGGTTCTTGTGCGCAGATTGGTAAAAATGTCCATTTAAGCGGTGGTGTTGGTATTGGTGGTGTTTTGGAACCTGTTCAAGCCGCACCCGTAATTATTGAAGACAACTGTTTTATAGGTTCTAGGTGTATTTTGGTAGAAGGTGTTTACCTTGGCGAAGAAGCTGTACTTGGCGCCAATGTTACCATTACAGCTTCAACCAAAATTATTGATGTAACTGGCAGCGAACCTGTTGAATATAAAGGCCATGTGCCTGCAAGGTCAGTAGTAATTCCCGGTTCTATTTCAAAACAGTTTCCGGCAGGAAACTTTAATGTGCCAGCCGCCCTAATAATTGGCAAAAGAAAGGAGAGTACCAATAAGAAAACATCTCTTAATGATGCACTTAGAGATCATAATGTAGCCGTGTAATTGAAAGTTCTCATTATACAAACCGCGTTTTTGGGTGATGTAATTTTAGCTACATCGCTGGTAGAAACGTTGGCTAAACATATTGAGAAAGTAGAGATATCAATTCTGGTAAATAAGAAGTTTTCATCGGCTTTAGCCAATAATCCAAATTTGGAGTCTGTTTTTGAGTTCGACAAGAGTAAACCAAAGGTTGCCGAATTGCGTGGATTAATTAAGAAGCTTAAGAAAGAGCATTTTACGCATGTAATTAATTGCCACAGGTTTGCTTCAAGCGGAATTATTGCTGCAAATCTTAAAGCCAATAGAATTGGTTTCGCCAAAAATCCTTTTTCAATGTTCTTTCACAAGAAAGTAGAACATCAATATAAAGAAGGGCTTCACGAAATAGATCGGAATTTTCAGCTCATTAATCATTTGGTGGATGCAAGTACGCCCGAGCTTCCTAAACTTTACCCAAGCAAAGCAGATTTAGAGTCAGTTGAACAGTTTTTGGGGAATGCGTTCATAACCATTTCGCCAGGATCTGTTTGGAAAACGAAACAATACGAAACCGAAGGCTGGTTGGAGTTTATAAAAACCACAACAGCCGATAAAGTTTATTTACTAGGTGCTCATAACGAAGTGGCTTTGTGCAACGACATTAAGAATAGCAGTAATGATAGTAGGGTAGAAGTACTAGCAGGTAAACTTTCACTGCTTCAAGTATCAGCTCTAATGCCGCATGCCACAATGAATTATGCCAACGATTCAGCACCTACCCACATTGCTTCGGCTACCAATTCACCAATTACAACGGTCTTTTGTTCAACCGCTCCGTCTTTTGGTTTTTATCCATTAGGAACAAAAGCCAATGTCGCCCAAACAAGTGAGCAATTAAGTTGCAAGCCTTGTGGAATTCATGGCAAAAAAAAATGCCCCGAAGGACATTTTTTATGCGGAAAATTCTCTTTGACGTCTAAATAATAATTCCAGCCGCCACTGTGTTGTTGGTGCCTTCTTCAACCAGAATTAAACTGCCTGTAAATCTATTTTTAGAATAAATATCGCCATGCAAAGGCTTGGTGGTTCTAATTCTTACACGGCCAATGTCGTTCATTCTTATAGACTTATCATCTTCAACCCGGTGTAGGGTGTTAATATCCATTTTGTAAACCACTTCTTTAATCATGCAACGAGCATCGTTGTTGGCATGCATCACCATGTATTTACCACCCGGAATTAATGGTCGTTCGCCCAACCAGCACAACATTAAATCAACATCTTGAGATGAAACGGGCTTGTTATTTGGTTTGGCAATCATATCGCCACGGCTAATGTCAATTTCATCTTCGAGAGTTATGGTAACAGACATTGGTGGAAATGCTTCCTCAATTTCACCATCAAAAGTGTGTATGGCTTTAACCTTGGTGCCAAAGCCGCTTGGCAGTACGGTAACTTCATCGCCAGGTTTAAATACACCACCCGCTACACGGCCAGCATAACCTCTAAAATCGTGGTGTTCATTGCTCATTGGTCTTACCACGTATTGAACCGGAAAACGAGAGTCAACAAAATTATGGTCGTTTGAAACTTGCACGTTTTCAAGAATATACAGAAGGGTTGGGCCTTGGTACCATTCCATTTTGGTAGATCGGTCAACCACGTTGTCGCCATCCAATGCACTCATTGGCACAAATCGCAAATCTGGAATACTAATTTTTGAAGTAAAGCTTAAATAGTCAGATTTTATCTGTTCAAACACTTCTTCTTTAAAATCAACCAAGTCCATTTTATTAATGGCAACTACTACGTGCTTTATTCCCAAAAGCGACACAATAAAACTATGTCTTTTGGTTTGTTCTATTACGCCATGTCTGGCATCGATCATAACAATGGCCAAATCGGCATTAGATGCGCCAGTAACCATGTTTCTGGTATATTGAATATGGCCAGGAGTATCAGCAAGAATAAATTTTCTTTTTGGCGTAGCAAAGTATCTGTAAGCAACATCAATGGTAATTCCTTGCTCTCTTTCAGCTCTTAAACCGTCAGTTACTAGAGCCAAGTTAGTGTGTCCATCGCCTCGTCGCTCAGAGCTCATTTTAACCTGTTCAAGCGTATCTTCAAAAATGGTTTTTGTGTCGTATAGTAATCGCCCAATTAAGGTGCTTTTTCCATCATCTACGCTACCAGCGGTAACAAATTTTAATAAATCCACTTAGTAAAAATTATGTGTAATTAATTGTAATTCTTAATTAAAAATATCCTTGTTTTTTACGGTCTTCCATTGCAGATTCTGAACGCTTATCGTCAGCTCTCGAAGCTCTTTCGGCTAATCTGGTAACAGAAATTTCTTCTACAATTTCTTCAATGGTAGCCGCTTCAGATTCCCACGCTCCTGTGCAAGTGGCATCGCCAATGGTTCTAAATCGTACCATGCGTTTTTCAGTTTGTTCGCCTTCGGCTTTAGTAACAAAAGGAGTATCGGCAAGAAAAACACCGTTTCGTTTAATTACATCTCGCTCATGGGCGAAATAAATTTCAGGAATATCGAGCTTTTCTTCGTTTATGTATTGCCAAACATCAAGTTCGGTCCAATTACTTATTGGGAACGCCCTAAAATGTTCTCCAAAATTTTTCTTTCCATTAAAAATTGACCATAGTTCAGGTCTTTGATTTTTTGGGTCCCACTGTCCAAACTCATCTCGGTGCGAGAAAAAGCGCTCTTTGGCACGTGCCTTCTCTTCGTCGCGTCTTGCTCCGCCAAGCGCACAATCAAATTTATAATGTTCAATTGCGTCCATCAAGGTAACAGATTGCAAGCCATTTCTAGATGCGTTAACACCAGTTTCTTCAACTACCTTTCCTTGGTCTATTGAGTCTTGAACACTTGCTACTATTAGCTTAACTCCAAGTTTTTCTACTAAAGTATCTCTAAACTTGATGGTTTCTTCAAAATTATGGCCAGTGTCAACATGCATAATTGGAAACGGCAATTTGGCTGGATAGAATGCTTTTCTTGCCAAGTGAAGCACCACAATAGAATCTTTTCCACCTGAAAAAAGGAGCACAGGGTTTTCGAATTGGGCGGCCACTTCTCTAATAACGTAAATAGACTCAGCTTCTAGCTGTTTTAGATGTGATAAGCGATAGCTCATATTTTAAATTGAATCGTTCTCTTGTGAAATTCGCGGCAAAATAAAGGCTTCTAATTGTGCCACACAATCTTCAATACTGCTATTTGCAGAATCTAACACCACATGTGGAGCTAAAGGCTCTTGAAACGGTGCCGAAATTCCGGTGAAGTTAGGTATTTCACCTGCTCTGGCTTTCTTATAAAGGCCTTTTACATCTCTTTGTTCGCACACTTCAATAGGGCAATTAACATAAACTTCGCAATAATCAGTTTCGCCAATTATTGCCTTTACATGCTCTCTGCTTTTGTGTGTTGGTGTTATAAAGCTAGCAATGGTAATTATACCCGCTTCTTTAAATAATTTGGCTACTTCAGCAGTTCTTCGCAAGTTTTCTTGTCTGTCATCATCAGTAAAAGTAAGATCGCCATTTAGACCAAACCTTAAATTATCGCCATCTAGAATTTGTGTAAAATAGCCGTTTGAAAAAAGGCTTTTTTCTAGGTTTTTTGCTATTGTACTCTTGCCAGAACCGCTAAGACCAATTAGCCAAACAACAATACTTTTTTGAGAAAGGGCATTTTCCTTGCTTTTGCGCCCAACTATTTGGTCAAAAATGGGATAAATATGTTTCAAGAATGCTTGTTACTTTAAGTTTGCAAACTTAAAATTTTAGCCCACAAATGAATTTTAAGATTGGTGATGTTTGCCAAATTGCAATTGAGGCAGGAAAAAAGATTCTTGAAATTTATCGTGATGAATCAATTGACTGGGAAGTTGATAAAAAATCTGATAATTCTCCACTCACAATTGCTGATAAGCTGGCAAATGAAATCATTTGTAAGGGATTGAATCTTCTTTCGTCTCAGATTCCTATCATATCTGAAGAGAATAAGCAAGTGCCTTATTTAGAGCGAAAGGACTGGAAATTATTTTGGTTAGTGGATCCATTAGATGGCACCAAGGAGTTTTTAAAGAAGAATGGAGAGTTTACTGTGAATATTGCTTTAGTTGAGAAAAATGTTCCAATATGGGGCGTTGTTTATGTTCCAGTTACAGATGAATTATTTTATGCAAGCCAAGGAAATGGGGCTTGGATAAAATCAAAAGAAGGTGTGAAGCCTTTAAATGGTAATAAAATTAAAGATCCTAAAAGCACGGTTCGTGTAGTATGCTCAAGATCACATATGAATGAAGAAACCAAGCAGTTTTTGGCACAGTTCCACGATTGTAAACTCATTTCAAAAGGCAGTTCACTAAAATTTATGCTCGTGGCCGAAGGAAAGGCAGACATTTACCCACGATTAGGCCCAACTATGGAATGGGATACCGGTGCTGCTCACGCTATTATATTAGAGGCTGGTGGATCTGTTCTTGATATTAACGCCAATTCGGAGTTGAGTTATAATAAGGAGAGTTTATTGAACGGATATTTTGAAGTAACATGTTAGAGAAAATAGCAAGAAAGTTATTGCTTTTGGTTTTAGCCATCAGCTTTATACAAAGCTGTGTGCCTTACCGAAAAACGGTGCCGATAGATGGTGATAAGAATAACCCATTGGTTTTAGATTCCATTTTTCCATATCAACGCGATTTATACAAGCTTCAGAATTTTGATATTGTTGATATTCAGATTTATTCACCAAATCAAGAAGCAGCAGCTTTTTTTAATAAAACATTTAGTTTTTCATCAAGCACCGGTGGGGGAGCAGGGCAGCTTGGTGGAATAAACGGTGGAGACATTTTCTATTTAAACGGTTATAGTGTAGATGAGAATGGTATAATTAGCATGCCCGTTCTTGGAGATATAAGCGCGGCAGGTAAAACGCTCCATGGTTTAAATAAATATTTAGCAGACACTTTGTCTTTCTACTTTGAAGAAGACGACTATTTGTATGTAACAGTGAAGCTAGCTGGAATTAGATATACAGTAACAGGCGAGGTAAATGCGCCTGGAACCACAGTTAAGCTACAAAACCAAGTAAACATACTCGAAGCCATTTCGGGTGCAGGTGATTTTAAAGACCTAGCCAATAGAGAAGAGGTGATTATTTATAGGCAATATCCAGATGGAACAAAAGCTCACAAGGTTAACCTACTA
>JAGQWA010000350.1 GCA_020437725.1 Bacteroidota bacterium
ACATGGATTAGGCGTTGGTGCCTATGACGTTACTCTTTGGGCGCGCGATAGTATGGGTTGTTGGACCCCAGCAACCGTTAAAGATGCGGTGAGAGTAGTTGCAGTAGAAGCTGACTTTACTTATGATGGTGACATAGAAAACCCTGTAAGAGTTTGTGTGCCAAATGAGTATAAATTCAGAAACAGAACCAGAATTCTAGAGCCTAGTGGCACTTCTTCTATAAGAGGAAAAGAAGACTCACTTGTTTCGGTGCAATGGTGGTTTGGTAATGAGTTTTTAACCAACCGCGACTCTTCTATATTGGTGGATTCAGCAATTCACACCTACTTAATAATTGATTCTTTTGATGCTTCGCTTAAAGTAACTACTTTCCAAGGTTGCCAAAGCTTTTTAAGAAAAGACCAATACATTAAACTAATGGGTCCGAGCTTAAAAGGTGGAACATTTACCCTTGAAGAAGATACTGGTTGTAAAGTATTTAGAGTTAAAACCAATATTGTGGCTAACCCTGGTTCAAAGTATTCTTATCTATGGGAATACGGAGCTGGTAACACAAGTCTCGATAAAGACTTTAACGACTACTCATTCTTAGACCACGACTCTGTTGGTACATGGCCAGTGTTTGTTACTATATACGATACATTGGTTTTTGATGGAGACACTGCTATATGCGAAGACAGATTGCCACGAACCAATCCAGACGCAGGCGGCGAAGACACCATTTGGGTAACGGTGCTTGGTTTAGATCCAATTAAACCAAAACTCAATACAAATGTTATCTGTCCAGGTTGGGAGGTAGAGTTGTCTTTACCAGATAATCCGTTGTATGATAAATTCGATAGCTTGTTCTGGACCATTAGAGGCAACAACTTTACTGCCGAAACAAAAGCAGATGAAATTACAACAGTAACTTTTGCAGATCCTGGTAAATATGCCATTGAGTTAAGAGGAGATGGCCAATGGCCAATATGTCCACAGCCGGGTTATGATACCGTACTGGTGCAATATGTAAAGGCCGAAATTCAAATAGACCCTGCCGTTACATTGAAAGACAGCATTTTGGCTAACTATAATTTCTTGAACAAATCCTTGCCAGCTGAATCTTATACTTGGCAAATATTTGCACTACCTGATGTGTTAAACCCAATTGATGAGTTTACCAGAAATATTAACGATACATCTGATTTGCGTTATGAGAAATTTGGTTTAGGAAGAGATTCAATACCTACGGATTACATGGTAAGACTTATTGCAAAAGTTGGTTTATGCTATGATACTGCTGACATTGAAGTGCCTTACGTTCCTGGCTTTAAAGGATTTAACTTCTTCTCGCCAAATGACGACGGCATAAACGATTGGTTCGAGCTTGGAATTCAGGCTTCTGATCAGTATCAAATTACCATCTTCAACCGTTGGGGCGAAGTAGTTAACCGCGTAACTCAAGATGACGACATTGATTGTATTCAAGGTGAAGGCAACAAAATACTTTGTAAGTTTTGGGATGGAACCAACTTTAGAACTGGTGCTAAAGCCGCTACAGGTACCTATTTCTACAAAATAGAATACCGATACAAAGGTGATGATGACGATGATGAAATTAGAGAGTATCACGGAACCATCACATTGGCTAGATAGTAAAATATTCTACCAATAAATAGAAAAAGCCATGATTTAAAAGTCATGGCTTTTTTGTTTTTACCTATATAAAAATGAATTCCTAGTATTTAACCCAGTTCGTAGAAGCTCATTACATTTTGCCCATAATGGCGGGCTTCAGTAAAATGGGCTAGTTTGCTAAAATCATGAACCGAATGGTGTTCCATTACAAATAATCCATCCTTGTCTAAAAGATTGTTGGCAAACACCAACTCATGAATGGTTACATAGTCTTTGGTGGCAAAAGGTGGGTCTGCAAAAATGAGATCAAACTTTGCGCTTAATCGGCTTATGTGCTTCAATACATCAGCTCTAACCACTTTTACCTGCTCAAAACCTAGTTTCTTACACTCACTAATAATAAAATCAGAACAGCCCTTAAAACGGTCAACACATTCAACAGATTTAGCTCCGCGCGAAGCAAATTCATAGGTAATGTTTCCCGTGCCCGCATAAAGGTCTAGAACTGAGCAATTTTCAAGGTTATACCGGTTTTCTATTATATTAAACAGGCTTTCCTTACTTCTATCAGTGGTAGGTCTGGTTGGTAGGTTTTTTGGGGCATGAATTCTATGCCCTTTTTTGCTTCCGCTTATTATTCGCAAACTATTTGTATTAAACCGCTAAAATAGAAATGCAATGGTACTTGCTTAAAATGCGGATGAAATTTGAATTGAGCCGGTTGACGTAAAACTACAGCATTGGGAATGTACTCTTTAAGCAATTGCATTAGAGCTGAATTTGATCTTAACAGTCCTGAATAATAGGTTTGAACATCATTTGGTGTTAAAGCGTGCTGTTGCAGAACGGCGGTAATAAAGTAGAGTATATCGTTTCTATGCTCAAAAGTGTAGGTGTTGCACAAGGCAAGCTCATTTTGTTTAATGAGCGTTATGAGAATATGGTTAAACCTAAAATCTATATAAAGTCTGTTTAATTTATCATTAGGCATAAAAGCAAATGCCAATAATGCCGAAGTGGTAGTATTTGCCGAGCCAGGTACTTTCTTAAAACTCACATAATAGGCTGAAATTGAGCTTATGTATTCGTATCTATAAGCTTGTTCAGTTTCAATGCCACTGTTAAGCTTTAAAAGCCCTTCGGCTTGGTCTTCACTAAATAAATCTGAGGGAACCAGCAAATGTTCTTGTGGTTCTTCAACAATAATTTCTTGGTCGTAATCAAAACTCACCCATGCTGGCAGGTCTGGTTTGTTGGCAGTTTTGGTAAAGCTAACTAGAGCGAGAACTTCTAGGTGGTTAGTATTTTTTTCTAATGCGAAATAGTAATTAAATCCATTAGCAACTACATAATAGAGAGTACAGTCTTTGGCCCTTTCACTATTAAAAACAGGGCTTTGCACATTGTGAATGAATGTGGTTATAGCCTACCTATTAATGGTGGAATTTGGTTTTTCTAAGCTACCCATTTTTAAAGGTTCATCGTCATCCAAAGGATTTGGATCGGTAACTTCAAAAACGGCAATTTTTTGCTCCCTGTAGTCTATTGATTTGGCTACAAGCTCAAATTTTGGCTTCTTTTTGCCTACACCTACCGGTTCAGGAACAAATGGTAGGGAGTCGATAACGCTTTTATTTTCTTTAAATAAAGAATCGGCAACAGAAATCATGGTAACCACGGTATCGGCAGGATTTAAGGTATCCTTTGGGTCGCCAGTAATTTTATAAAGTTGAAGTGAATCATGTTTGGCAAATCGAACCAGTTCATCCCAATTGTCGGTGTATTGGTTTTTCTGCGATTTGTAAATGGCCAAAACATCGCGTATTTGGTACATGCGCTGCCTACGCTTTTCTTCAATACGAACCTTGTTTTCTTTAATCTTAATGTCTTCGTAAATAATGGAATAAATCCAATATCCAGTAGCTATTATACCAGCCCAAAGAATAATGCGAATGGCGTAAACTAACATACCTTTTAAAAATTTTGCGCAGTGTGGGCAAAACTAACTACTTTGAACGAGAATAATCTTCACTATTCATAGGTGGCACTTTAAATTAATTTTGAATGCTTGTGACATTGCATTTTGGATAACCAATTATTGTGTAAACTTATCATTACTTCTTTGATGATAATCTGCTT
>JAGQWA010000351.1 GCA_020437725.1 Bacteroidota bacterium
TGGTAGAGTTTAAATCGTCTATTAAATATTGATACAACAGCTTTATTTCAACCTCATCTTTGGTTTCAAATACCTTGTAGATGTAAGATTCTTTTGATTCTCCTTCTTCAGACCTTAAATAGTAAATGCCTTCAATCTTATCTAAAAAACCAATGTCTGTTTTTTGAGGTGCCTTTTTAGTGAGCTTATATTTTACACCATATGAAGAAGAAATACTCTCACCTTTTATTTCAATTGGAAGTGTCTTAGTAAGCTCTTTTGCTAAGTATCCAATTTGGAAGGCTAGGTTGTCTATTTCATCATATTCCACCACGTCAATTTTTACTGGAAGCGCTTGCCTTTTTAGGTCATAAACAATTCTATAACCGCTTCTAATAATGGTCAATTGAACTGAAGTTCCTTCATCGCCCATAATTAATTCCTTAACTCGTTCTTTGTCTTGTTCTGCAATTATTGCCCAGCCCACTTTTTCTATTACATCGCCAGGCATTAATCCTTTTTGATGCGATGGCAAATCCTTTACAATATTATTTATAACATACATGTTTTTTAAAAAGTTAAAATCGTATGCTACCCCAATACCAAGTTGGTTGTCGAAAAAACCCGGCGCTTCTTTAAAACGAAAAGCTTCATTTATTCTTCTAAACGCCTTTTCGTGTTCCCCTAGGTCATCATAGAACCAATAAAACTCAAAAGTGCCGTGCTCGTTATGGGTAATTGAATAGAATTTGCCGTTGCTTTTATTAGTCCAATTGCTACAGCCAGAAATATCAATGCTAACCGTGCTGGTGTTGTTGTAATCATCACGCATGGCTCTGGTGAACTTTGTGTTGGGCTCGCTCATGGTGGCTGTTGCACCAAAAATCTTAGCATGGTCAACCCGAATTTGTGCTTCGTCGCTTTTGTCGTTTGGCAGAATTTTCAGGTATAAATAACCACCCGTTTCCTTGTGTTTCATGGCAAAGTCAAATGATTCTTGAAGGCTGCTGAACATTTTCGATGCATCTTCAAAATCGTCATTTATCCAAGTTTGTATTATGGGTTTAATTGAACCATAAGCTTCATTCACTTTAATCCCTACTTCCTTTGTTAGGTAAAAATTTGCGTTTGCCAGAAAGGGCAATACACACAAAATGCTAAAAACCAATCTCATATCCCTAAAATTTTGAATTGACGAAAATAGCGCAGTAAAAATACTAAATATACTACGCGCCATTTTTGCGCACAAGTTGTGAAATTGCATTTCACAACCGAATCAGATGAACAATACAGCACAACTTACATTTCCTACAGCCCTCGACAAACACGACAACGAAATTCATATAGCTGAAGCTGTTAAAGGGGAAATTTATCGATGCAAAGGTTGCGATGGTAAAATGACGCCAGTTTTGAATACAATCAAAAAGCCACGACATTTTCGACACTATGTAAAACCAAACTCTTCACGACCAAATTGTCCAATTATTAATAACGACTATCGCCATAAATTAACCATTGATTTTTTGGTCAATAAAAAATCAATTAAGGTTCCAAGATTAATAATTCCAACTGAGGAAAAGGGGCAAGGTATTTTGCTTGATAAACCAAAACTAGTAGAAGTAACCCATGCCAAGGCCAATTGGCATGCCTATTTGAACGAAGACTATGATTTAGTAGTTTCTGAATCGCCACCAACGGGTCAATTCTATCATCACGTGCTGCCCGATGTAATATTCTTTAAAGGCACGCAACCAATTTTATTCATTGAAGTTTGGGTGACTCATAAAGTTGATGATGATAAAATCATAAAACTGAACAATTTAGGAGTTGATACGGTAGAATTCAAAATACCACCACTCCCAGCTGAAGAAATTGAAAAAAGCATTAAAACAACTGAAAGGAAGACTTGGATTTACCACCACAAATTAGCTGAGTATGAAAAAACAAATGGACCAATTAAAGGAATTAGAAATAGAATATTTGAGATTAATGAAGAAGAAAAATCTTCCAATTCCAGGCGCTTCGAGTGCGCAAGAGTCGAAATTAAACAGTTCATTCAAAGACTTGGAAAACTTGTGGAATCAAAACAATTTGTTGAAGCTAGAAATAGAATTGAAAGAGAACTTTCGGAGACTCGACTACTTGAAAACAGAATCAGAGAAGAATTCGAAGAAACTCGAGAACGAATACATAATAGAGTACGAGAACAAATTGACCAAAGACATCAAAATGAGATTAGAAGAATTGAGTTGGAAGAGAAGGACTTTAGAAGAGAAGAAAAAGAAGTTCAGAGTAAATATGAAGAATTTAAAAACCAACATCAAAGAATTGCAAGAGAACTTAGACAAAGAATTGAATCAATTGAAGACGAAAAAGGAACACTTGAGTTCCAATTACAAAGAAAGAGCGATTTATTTAACGAACTTGTGGCGAAAGTGTCAGCTAGATCAAATGCAATACAATTCAGCCCTAATGAACTTCAAAAAGAATTTGAGGCTCGAAGAGCAGAAATTGAATCAAGTCTCAGAGAATATACTAACACCTTTAAAAGAGACATTAGCGAAGAAATTGAACGAACTAAAACTTCTATCCAAAAGGAACGAGAAGATGAAATCAGAATCAAACGAGTTATTGAGAAACCTAGCATTGCTGAATTTGAAGGAACTAGACCCAGCTACGGAGAGTATACTCAAGAATGGGACGCTCTCGCAGATCTCATCACATATTTCAACAATAGAAGCAGGTATAAAACTCTACAAGAACTCTTTGACAAAAAGGCTTTCAAGAACTGGCAATAAGTGGACTCTGGATCAGTTTGAAGCTTTTGCTATTGAAAACGATGCAATATAGACTGTTTTTAAAGTGAGTAAATTCTGTGTAGCATTTTGTACAAAACCACACAATAATTTTACAAAACCCCCACCTTCGCACCCTCAATTGCACCAAGCACATGAAAGCGCAAGAAATACGTCAGCAGTTTTTGGATTTCTTTAAGGACAAAGGCCATAAAATAGTGCCTTCGGCTCCTATTGTAATGAAAAACGACCCTACCCTGTTATTTACCAACGCAGGCATGAACCAGTTTAAAGACTATTTCTTGGGCCATGCACAAGCAGCTGACACGCGTGTGGCCGACACTCAAAAATGTCTTCGCGCTAGCGGAAAGCACAACGATTTGGAAGATGTAGGCACCGACACTTACCACCACACCATGTTCGAAATGCTTGGCAATTGGAGCTTTGGCGATTACTTTAAAAAAGATGCCATTGCATGGGCTTGGGAATTGCTTACAGAAGTGTACAAGTTGCCCAAAGACCGAATATATGTTACCGTTTTTGAAGGCGACAATGAAGTGCCTATTGACAATGAAGCCATTGATTTTTGGAAAGCGCATATTTCAGAAGACCGCATTTTGAAATGCGATAAAAAAGACAACTTCTGGGAAATGGGCGATACTGGGCCTTGTGGTCCGTGTTCAGAGATTCATTTTGATGCACGACCTGAAGCTGACCGCCTGAAAATTGACGGCAAAACTTTGGTGAACCAAGACCATCCACAGGTTATTGAGATTTGGAACTTGGTGTTCATACAGTTTAACCGAAAAGCCGACAAAAGCCTCGAAAACCTGCCAGCCAAGCATATTGATACGGGAATGGGGCTTGAGCGTTTGGCTTTGGTTATTCAAGGAAAAACTTCAAACTACGATACTGATCTTTTCACCTACTTGATTCAAGACATAGAAAACCGTTTTGGGGTAAAATAT
>JAGQWA010000352.1 GCA_020437725.1 Bacteroidota bacterium
GCAAAGAGCAAACGCTATGAAAGTGAGCTTAATAGACTAAACAACTGTATTCAGATTAATAACAACCATGAGCATAGACTTTAACTTGTTTAAAAAGTTAAGCGAAACACCTGGTGCACCAGGTTTTGAAAAGCCCATAAGAGATGTAGTAATTGGTGAAATTCAAAATCACGTTGACAGTTACGAAATAGATAATTTGGGTAACCTAATTTGTTTTAAAAAAGGCCATTCTAGCCAAGCTGTAATGGCCGCTGCCCATCTTGATGAAATTGGATTCATAGTTTCACATATTGACGATGATGGTTTTATTTCATTTCATACACTTGGTGGATTTGACCCTAAAACCTTAACTGCTCAACGAGTATTTGTGCATGGCAAAAAAGATCTTCTAGGTGTTATGGGCACAAAACCCATACACGTAATGACTGCTGAAGAACGCAGTAAAGCACCTAAAAAAGAAGATTATTTTATCGACTTAGGCATGAGCAAAGCCGAAGTGGAAGAATTTATTTCGATAGGTGACCCCATTACACGTGAAAGAGAATTTGTAGAAATGGGCAATTGTGTAAACGGCAAGTCTATAGATAATAGAGTGGCCGTTTATATACTTATTGAAACCATCAAAAAATTAAGCGGCAAAGAAATTCCGAATGACTTTTATGCAGTATTCACAGTGCAAGAAGAAGTAGGAATTCGTGGTGCAAATGTTTCGGCTCATGCCATTAATCCGCAATTTGGCATTGCCATAGACACTACCATTGCTTATGATCTTCCATCGGCCAAAGGCAATGAGAAAATTACCAGTTTGGGCAAAGGAACAGCCATTAAGGTTATGGATGGAATGACCATTTGCGACACCAGAATGGTAAAATACATGAAAGAACTTGCCGAGAAAAACAACATTCCCTATCAATTAGAATTATTACCTGCTGGCGGAACAGACACAGCGGGGCTGCAAAGAATGGGTAAAACCGGAGCCATTGCCGGCGCAGTTTCAATTCCAACAAGAAACCTACACCAAGTTATAGAAATGGCCAACAAAGACGATATTGCATGGTCAGTTGAACTTTTGACTTTATGCCTTACCAATTTGAATAATTTTAACTGGGCACATTAACTATGGCAGTAAGGGTATTTGTAACAGGCGGAACTTTTGATAAAGAGTATGATATGCTTACCGGCAATTTATACTTTAGAGATACGCATATTAAAGAGATTTTAGATTTAGGCAGAAGTTTGGTTGATGTAAGAATTAGCACCTTAATGATGGTAGATTCATTAGACATGACTGACGAAGACCGCGCACTAATACTTGCCAATTGTAAACGTGCTAGTGAAGAAATGATTCTAATTACGCATGGTACCGATTCTATGGAAATTACTGCCAAACTTTTGGGCGAAGCCAAAATTGATAAAACCATAGTCCTTACAGGCGCCATGATTCCTTATAAGTTTGGTAGTTCTGATGGTTTATTTAACCTAGGTAGCTCTCTGGGTTTTGTACAATCTTTACCGCATGGAGTTTACATTTCTATGAATGGAATGTATTTTAATTGGGATAATGTGACGAAAAACAGGCGCCTTGGCATTTTTGAAACATTGAAGTAGCGCTTTACATTAGCCAATAAACAAATGCCGGTGTGTTCGGGCAATGTCAGATTCATGAGTAAAAAAATCTTGAATTTTAGCCAATACAAAATCTGCAAAATCAAATCCAGGATAAACTGAGCACCCCACTAACCCATAACTCCCTTCTTCTTTATTAACTAATTCAGCGGCAAACCAGGTATTGGCTTTAACTGTGAATTGAAGTGTTTGACCGGCATTTAAATCATTTCCAATTATTACTGATTTTAAAGATTCCCCATCTAAATACATGAGATTTATAGCTTGGCCTTTATAGAAATGCCAAGTTTCGTCAGACTTTACTTTGTGTAGATGCGAGATATCATTAGCACCGAGCATAAAATAAATACTCGTTGCAAAACTTCTACTGCCTTTATACCTATTAGGTAATGCTGATTGTGCAACTTCTTCTGCACTTCTATATACTTCTTTGAAATATCCGCCTTCTGGGTGCGGAAGTAAGCCTAGCTTTTCAATAATTATTTCGCTCTCATTCATTATACAAAAAAAGGCTCTGACACTTAAATGTAGTCAGAGCCTTTATTGAAAAGTTGAATAATCTTATTGTTTAACTAGCTTAATCTTATCGGTTCCATTAGCGCTTTTGGCCACTAATATGTAGTTACCTGTTTCTATATCTGCCAAATTCCAATTTAAATTATTCTCGCCAGTAAGCGCTTGGCTCGTAGTTGATTTTATCAAGCTTCCGCTTATTGAAAACAACTGAAATTCTACCTGATCCTCATTGCCTAATTTGAATTTAATGTTAGCATCTGTAATCATAGGATTTGGGTAAACTGCCCCAATTATTAAACCATCAGTGTTTTCACCTGCCACGCCATTTACGCTTACCACGTTTGAAAATTCAAATTTTCCATCAAAATCAACTTGACGAAGACGATAAAAGTTAGTACCATTTAATGGCGACTCATCTACCCAATTATATTCTTGTGGGTTTTGAGTGGTGCCATGGCCCTTTACTTCTGCCAACTTTTCCCATTTGAAACCATCTTTTGAACGTTGAACTTCGAATTTATCGTTGTTCTCTTCCATAGAAGTTCCCCAGTTTAGGTGGTTGGTTGTGCCTTGAGATGTTGCATTAAAGTGAGTAAATTCTACCGGCAATGCCGACGCGCCACTTTTTACACCAAATAAATATTCGGTTCCAGCGGTCATTCCGTTCAAAGAAATTGACACTGAATAAGGATCAGAACCCTGAGCGGCAACATTTTGGTTTACACCGTCAGACTGCCAATTTGTACTTGAACCTACTACCCAGTAAATAGGTGTGCAATTAGCCCTTGTAAATGAAGTGAGTTCTGAGTTTGTAGTACCACCGGCTCCGTTATTCCATTGAAATGTAATGGTAACATTTCCTGTAAAGGTTTGGGTTGGAATAAGTCTCCATGTTTCGCCTACGGCCAAAGAAGTTTGCTCACCGGTAAGTGTTTCAGGATTTAAATAGATATTTTGGGTAACGGCAGTTGCAAATTCTACCCCTTCGCAATCTTCACAATTTAGAACAATAGGCAAATAAGGATTTCTGCCAATTGGCGCTACATGATCTTCGTCGTTATGAATAACAACAAACTTGTATTTTCCAGAATTTGTTGTTTGTATATACTCGCTGTTATTACCATTTCTTTTAAATGAGTGAGATTTTGGAAGTTTAAAGTTTTTAGTTAAGATGTCAATCCTATGCCCATTTAAATTCAAGGTATCTTCAACTTCTAAATCTTCACCCAGATATAGACCATCTTTTTCAAGTTTAAACATAGGTAGTCGCAATACTTTTAAGGTATCATTGCCGGTAATAAAATAATCGTTGCTTACATCACTTTTGGTTTTACCGTGAATTTTTGCACCAGACTTTAATTTGAGCTTTGATGTTTTATTTACATAAAACACGCCGTCTCCTGTAATTGAAGATTTGGTTTTTAAATTCTTAGAACCACTTATATGCTCAATGTAACCATTATTTACGATTGAACCTGCATCTGCTTCTAACTCTGTTATATACAAATACCCTCCGGCGTTTACTGTTATTCCTGAAGATGAACCTTCAACCTTTATTTTTTTGGTAGAAACAAATTCACCAGCATAATTAAT
>JAGQWA010000353.1 GCA_020437725.1 Bacteroidota bacterium
AGCGAGAACTTCTCGGTAAAGAAACAGGATCGCGCTCAATGCCTGATTGTGAGTCGATGCAGACACCCTGCGGTCGGTGGCGAGATGCGTTAGGAAGGCCTCGACTTCGCTGGCACCCATCTCGCGCGGATGCCGCATGGCTCCTCCATGGCCCGACCAGCGAATGAAGAAGCGGACCCAGTAGACATAGACCTGCTCGGTGCTGACGCTATAGTGCATGTACCGAATGCGCTCGCGTAGCTGGTCCAGAACTCGGGTGGACTGCAGCACAGGGGCGCCGGGTTTCACAGAGCTTTTATACCTGGACATACATCCAGTGTATTGATTGGCGAGCCAGTCTGCAAGCCACTTTCCGGAGGGGCACGTGACCAACTTATGGAGCAGCGCCCAACTTATAGAGCAGGTTTTGCTCTGGACATTACGTTATACGTGCAATACCTCAGAGGCAATAAGCTCTTGAAAATGGAAAACACAGCATATGTCTAAGAAAAATCAGTCGAATAGATTGGCAAATCAACACAAACAGTCTCAAGGCGTAGTTGGGATTTTTGGAGATGATGCAAAATCACACGATATTACAGTTGGAAAAATTTCAAAAATAGTTCTTGAAAATCTTGAGAGCGAATATCCTCAATTATCTTTCCGCTATAGAGAGAGCATAAAAAAGGAAGAGATAAATGAAACTCTAAAGAAAATCGACCCCGAGTTGGGTCAGACTCTCTTTGTTTCAAACTCAAGCATCAAACCTGACGGGGGAATAATAGAAGTTCAAGACGACAATGGCGACTGGAGAGTCGTTTTGGTGGCGGAAGCCAAACATCAAGGAAAAGACGTGGAGAATATTAAAAAAGGCATATTGGTTGGCACAAATAACGACCAAGACTTAATGGCCGCAGGGAATGCAATAGAGAGATCTCATAAGAACATATCTGAGATTGCCAATTTCATGCTGTCTGAGTCTCATTTTCCTTATGTTTTATTCCTTGAAGGCTCAAACTTTCTAACAGAAACCATTTCAATTACCAGGCCAGACGGCAGAGTTGTAAAACTTGAATACAACTCAGGAATTTTAAACAGGTTAGATAGATTAACCGCCGCAAACTATGGCATGCCGATAAATACAAATTTATGCGTAAATAAGTTTATTAAGCACAAAAGCAAGACTGTCATGCTTCAGGCGGCCTCCATATACTCACAGGGCCGCGGCGAAAGGTGGGACACCAAAGAAATGTATGAAATAATGCTTGAAATTTCTAGAACATCCCTTAAGGCAATGGGGAGCGACCTATTCACCCAGATTACATCCAACAAATAACCAAATGGCAGCAATTGGATAATTCAAGATGGGCTTCTAATGGCAAGAAAAGCAACAAACAAATTACTTCATAAAGCAAAAAAATCAAAGAGCGATGAGTTTTACACTCAGCTTTGCGATATTGAAAGCGAATTGAAGTTCTACAAAACACACTTTAAGGACAGGGTTGTATATTGCAATTGCGACGACCCAAGAATAAGCAATTTCTTCAAATATTTTGCCATCAACTTCGAAGATCTTCGAATTAAAAAGCTAATAACCTCTTGCTATAGAGATCAGGCTAACGATCTTTTTGGCGAAAAAAGTCAAGATAGCGGATTCTTCTTCGAGTACACAAATACAGATGAAGAGAAGAGAAAACTAGATGACCCTGAAATAAAGCCATTCACTGGGAATGGGGATTTTCGTAGCTTGGAGAGTATAGAGTTATTAAAAAAGTCAGATGTCGTTGTAACCAATCCACCTTTTTCATTATTCAGGGAATATGTTGAGCAACTAGTAAAGTACGAAAAAAAGTTTTTGATAATTGGAAATGTGAATGCAATAACCTACAAAGAAATTTTTGAACTGATTAAGGAAAACAAAGCCTGGCTTGGAATAAACCTTGGCAGAGGTGTATCTGGCTTTATCGTGCCCGAACATTATGAGCTTTATGGTACAGAGGCTAGAATCGATGAGTTTGGAAATAGGATTGTTTCGCCAAACAACTGTTTATGGTTAACAAACCTTGATACATTTAAGCGACATGAAGACATATTGCTTACAAAAAAATATTTTGGAAACGAACATGATTATCCAAAATATGACAATTACGATGGAATCAATGTTAATAGGACAGAAGATATACCCTTAGACTATGAAGGGGCTATGGGTGTACCAATAACATTTTTACACAAATTCAACCCAGATCAGTTTGAATTAATCAAATTCAGAAAAGGAGATGATGAAAAGGACTTGTCAATCAATGGTAAGTGTCCGTACTTCAGAATACTTATCAAAAACAAGCGCATACAAATTAAATCCTAGTAATGGAAAACGTATAACTAGTCGTTCAACGGGACGTCGTCGCCATACTGGCGCCGCCGCCCGTTAACTCCAATGTTAGACATCATGAGGGTAGCGGTGACCATCGAAATTTCGAACCAACTATCAGAGGTGCTAAGCGTCATTGAGCGCCATCTGGAATCAACGTTGCTGGCCGTGCATTTGTACGGCTCCGCAGTGGATGGCGGCCTGAAGCCATACAGCGATATTGATTTGTTGGTTACTGTGGCCGTAAAGCTTGATGAAACGACGCGGCGAGCATTGCTCAATGACCTTATGGAGGCTTCGGCTTTCCCTGGCGAGAGCGAGACGCTCCGCGCTATAGAAGTCACCCTTGTCGTGCATGACGACATCATCCCGTGGCGTTATCCGGCTAAGCGCGAGCTGCAATTTGGAGAATGGCAGCGCAATGACATTCTTGCGGGTATCTTCGAGCCAGCCATGATCGACATTGATCTAGCTATCCTGCTTACAAAAGCAAGAGAACATAGCGTTGCCTTGGTAGGTCCGGCAGCGGAGGAATTCTTTGACCCGGTTCCTGAACAGGATCTATTCGAGGCGCTGAGGGAAACCTTGAAGCTATGGAACTCGCAGCCCGACTGGGCCGGCGATGAGCGAAATGTAGTGCTTACGTTGTCCCGCATTTGGTACAGCGCAATAACCGGCAAAATCGCGCCGAAGGATGTCGCTGCCGACTGGGCAATAAAACGCCTACCTGCCCAGTATCAGCCCGTCTTACTTGAAGCTAAGCAAGCTTATCTGGGACAAAAAGAAGATCACTTGGCCTCACGCGCAGATCACTTGGAAGAATTTATTCGCTTTGTGAAAGGCGAGATCATCAAGTCAGTTGGTAAATGATGTCTAACAATTCGTTCAAGCCGACCGCGCTACGCGCGGCGGCTTAACTCCGGCGTTGTGCTTACGAAAAAAACAAAAATCTGCGTATACCTTTCCTCATAATCTGTGGCTTCAATAAAAGGATATTTCTATGCTTCAACTGAAAATGATAGAACTCTTCAAGGAAGGTTGTCATGAGGATGCACGAATAATCGCGACATTGATGTTCGGCTCATTTGCTATCGGAGAGGGTGACGAGTTCTCTGATATCGAATTCGCAGTGTTCATCCAGGATGACCATTTTGAAAATTTCGATCAGCGCTCGTGGCTTAATGCCGTAAGTCCGGTTGCTGCTTACTTTCCGGACGACTTCGGCCACCACACCGCACTTTTTGAAAACGGCATTCGCGGTGAATTCCATTTCATGCGAAAATCGGACATACCGGTCATTTCCACTTGGCAAGGCTATGGGTGGTTTCCCTCGCTTGAGGCGGCTGTTTTGTTGGACCGATCAGGAGAGTTGTCAAGGT
>JAGQWA010000354.1 GCA_020437725.1 Bacteroidota bacterium
ATTCTTTATTGGGAACAATTACCGACGGCGATATTAGAAGAGCCATTGTTAAAAAAAATGGCATTGCAGGCACAGCAGTTGATGTAATGAACAATAACCCAATAACTTTTTTGGAAGGGCAAACGGCTTCAGAAATTATTGAGAAACTACCACTTACCATCCAAGAGAGAAACCAAAGCTCAAGAAGTTTTATAGCTAAAGTAATAATTGTAAATAGCCAAAATGTGCCAATTAGGCTATTAGATTACCATGAACTATGGGAGCAAAAAGTGGCAACACACCGACATATTGTGGTGGTAGGCCTTGGTTATGTTGGCCTTACGCTTGCTTTGGCACTGGCAGATGAAGGGTTTTATCTTTCTGGTTACGACGTGGATGCGAATAAAATTGCGCAATTAAAAAAGGGTAATTGTTACATTCATGAAATTGGATTGCCCGAATTATTGTTAGAAAACGTAGGTAAAACATTTCATCCAACCGCCGAACTGCCAGCAAATGGAGACGTATATATAATTAGCGTGGGTACACCAGTGGTAGCACAAGGGAAAAACATACCCGCGCCAATATTAGATTATCTTGATGCTTCGGTTAAAGAAATTGGTAAGAAATTAGATCGCGGAAATCTTGTTGTACTTAGATCAACTGTACCTATTGGAACCTGCAGAGAATTTGTAATACCAAAGCTAGAAGAGGCTTCTGGATTAAAATGCGGTTTAGACTTTCATGTATCTTTTGCTCCAGAACGAACAGCCGAAGGTAAAGCTATAAAAGAATTAAGAGAATTGCCGCAAATAATAGGTGGCTATAATCAAGATGCCGTAGAAGCTACAGTTGCTGTTTTTCGCGAATTAACTTCTACAATAGTTAGAGTAGAATCTTTAGAGGCGGCAGAAATGATTAAGTTGGTAAACAACTCATTTAGAGATTATGTATTTGCCTTTGCCAATGAATTAAGTGTAATGGCATCTAAGTTTAACATTGATGTAGTTGAAGCCATTAAGTCTGCTAATAAGGGGTATCCTAGAAACCCAATTCCATTACCAAGTCCTGGTGTTGGTGGCCCTTGTCTTACTAAAGACCCTTATATATTTGCCAATGTAGCACATGATAAAGGAATGGATGGACAGGTATTTATTAAAGGTCGCTACATTAATGAATTTATGCATCCGTTTATAGTAAGCCGTCTTAAAGAACAACTTGGCTTTGTTAATAAATCTGTTCAAGGTGCCAATGTATTAATTTGCGGTTTAGCGTTTAAAGGTTATCCAGAAACAGGCGATATTAGAAATTCATCATCAGTAGAAGTATATAATTTACTTAAAAAAGAAGGCGTAAACATTTTTGGCTATGATCCTGTAGCGATTAAAGAAGACCTTGAATATTTTGAGATAAAAGAGCACAATGTTGTGCATGGTTTTAAGGGATTTGATGCCGTTCTCTTTTTGAACAATCATAAGTCATTTGAGAAATTGAATGTTTATACAATGCTTAGAGAAATGAACGAAAAGCCAATCTTTTTTGATGGTTGGTCGGCTTTTCATAAGGACGATATTTTAAACGCAAGAGAAAGCGTTTACATGAATTTATCAGCCACTTATAATTCTATTATAAAGAAATGAGAATTCTAGGAGTAATTCCTGCAAGAGGCGGATCAAAAGGCGTTCCAGGAAAAAATATACGTCCAATTCTTGGAAAACCCTTAATTGCTTATACCATAGAAACAGGGCTAAAGTCTAGATTAGTAACCGATGTTGTAGTTACAACCGATAGTGAAGAAATTCAAGCTATAGCACTAAAATATGGCGCAGAATGTCCGTTTCTTAGACCAAACGAATTAGCCACAGATACCGCTTTAGCAGTTCCTACCATACAACATGCGGTAAAGGAAATGGAAGAAAGATTAGATGTGATTTTTGATTATATAATCATGCTTCAACCTACTTCTCCATTAAAAACAGCTGAAGATATTGATGGTGCTCTAGAGCGATTAATTGACGAAAATGCTGATGGAATTATTAGTGTGGTTGATGTTGATAACAACCATCCTATGAAAATGAAAAAGTTTCTTGGAAACGACGGTAGATCGGGTCAACTAGTAGATTATGAAAAACCTCCATATGAAAATTGTCCCCGACAGCATCTGCCTCCAGTTTACATAGTAAATGGAGCGTTGTATGCAACAAAACGTGATGTGTTCATGAATGAAAATACTTTTCAGGGTAAACACTGCCTTGGTCATGTAATGAGCCCGGATAGAAGTGTGAGTATAGACACCGAATTCGACTTTTTACTTGCAGAACACATGCTAAATAAATCAAAATGACTAGACCTGTTTTAATTGCAGAATGTTGCCAAAACCACAATGGCGACAAAGAAAATCTTAAGAAAATGATTCATAGTGCAGCCGAAAATGGTGCCGACTATGTTAAAATACAAGCCATAAGATCAGCAGAACTTACTCATAGAGAGCGATTTGATGAAGGTGCTATAGATGCAAATGGAATTGTACAAACCATAAAAAGACCATATACTCCAGAATTTGAGCGGCTAAAACAATTAGACCTAAGTCTTGATTTGGAGAAGTGGTTTGTTGATGAATGTATTGCCGCAGGCATAGCTCCTATGACGACAGTTTTTACATGGGGAAGTTTGTACGAAGTGAAAGATTTAGGGTACGAAGCGGTGAAAGTTGCGAGTTATGATTGTGCATCTTTTCCACTTCTTGCCGAATTAAAAAAGCATTGGAGCACAATATTTGTATCAACCGGCGCAACATTCGACAATGAAATTGCCCAGGCAGCATCAATTATGCAGGGAGTTAATTGGCATTTTCTTCATTGTGTAACAATATATCCAACTCCTCTAAACGATTTACATCTTTCTCGAATGAATTTTCTAAGAAAATTCAATGATAAAGTAGGTTATAGCGATCATTCAAAACCGGCTGAAACAAAATTATGGGCTAGCAAATTGTCTTTGGCTCTTGGCGCATCTTGTGTTGAAAGGCATTATACAATATTAGATTCTGATAAATCGAAAGATGGACCCGTTAGCATTACACCGGCAATGCTAAAAGAGTTAAGAGAGTTTGCAGATATGCCTAGAAGGGACAGAATGGAAGCAATAAAGCATGAGTATCCTAATTGGCAAGAAGCCTTAGGTAGTGAAAGGCGCGAATTGACCCATGCAGAGCTTTTAAACAGAGATTACTATCGGGGAAGATTTGCAAGTAAGAAAGATGGTAAAACCATATACAATTGGGAGCAGTGGTGAACTTAAATAATGAAGTTGTCTTAAGTAAGTTTAGATATTTTGATTAAAAAATCACATTATCCTTTTAATAAAGTCTACTTTGAAGGAAAGGAATTAGACTATATGGCAGATGTAATGAAATCTGGGTTAATTGGATCAAATGGAAGTTTTACACGAAAGTGTCAAGAATTCATAAAGAGTCATCTCAATGTAAAAGATGTTCTTCTTACCACCTCATGCACTGATGCATTGGAAGCAGTTGCTCAATTAATTAATATTAATAAAGGAGACGAAATAATTGTTCCTTCATACACCTATACAACTACAGCAAATGCCTTTGCAAGTAAAGGAGCAGTAATAAAGTTTGCTGATAGTCATGCAAATAGACCCGGAATTGACGAAAATTCAGTTCGAAATTTAGTAACTGATAAAACCATTGCGATTGTAGCAATGCATTATGGTGGAAT
>JAGQWA010000355.1 GCA_020437725.1 Bacteroidota bacterium
TAACGACCAAGTTGAATTAGAAGCATTTTCATCATTTCAATACCTATCAATGTCAGCGTGGCTAGAGAGCGAAGGTTTTGCAGGTGCAGCGCAGTTTATGATGCGCCAGGCCGACGAAGAAATGATGCACATGAAAAAGGTGTTTCATTATATAATTGAAGCTGGCGGACGTGCCATTTCTCCGGCCATTCCAAAACCGCAAGAAGTTTTTGACGGCTTTAAAAACGTGTTCGAAATGGCCTTGGCACACGAAAGAAAAGTAACTGAAGCCATTCACAATATTGTTGGCGAAAGCCAAAATAGCCGAGATTTTACCACTTTCAACTTTATGCAATGGTATGTGGCCGAGCAGCTTGAAGAAGAATCGTTATTCAACACCATTCTCGATAAAATTAAGCTTCTTGATCGCGATGGCAGCTCATATTACCACATTGATATGGAATTGGCGGCAATGACCAACCACGCCAATACAGGAGAAAAATAACCCAATTTGTTGCAACCAGTTTTATACGACAACTAGGCAACGGCTAGCGTATTCTCAGTAAGCTCATTTTAAACCAAAAACCGAGCTCATTATTGCTCATGGCAATTTTTAAACGCAGTGTTTGGTTTACGGTTATTGTAATTCTCATGCCTTTGGGCTTAGGTTATGTGGCAATTAGGTATGTTAATTTAAATCCTAAACATGAAGTAGGCCAGCCAGTTGATAGCCTCAACGGCGTTAAGGTTTATTTTAATGGTGGAATTGGAAATGTAACTGGTAGAAACCTAACACCTGATGGCTACAACCTTGGTTTAAAATACCAGTGTGTTGAATTTGTGAAACGCTATTACTACGAGCATTTACGCCATAAAATGCCTAATGCATATGGCCACGCCAAAGACTTTTTTCATGAGGGAATTGCTGATGGCCAACTAAACAAGCAGCGTAACCTATTGCAGTTTACCAACCCGAGCATGCACGCACCTGAAGTAAATGACCTATTGGTTTACGGCCCAAACATTGCCAATGGTTATGGCCATGTGGCCATTGTAAGCAAGGTAGAAGCTTCTAGAATTGAAATTGTTCAGCAAAACCCTGGGCCTTTTTCAAAAAGCCGAATTTGGATAGATTTAGAGCGCTATAAAGGCCAATACACTCTTAAAGGTGGTATTATTGGTTGGTTGCGAAAGGAGTAAAAAAGTGAGTTAGTCTTTTTCAGGCTCCGTAAGTTTAAATTTAACGGGTAATCGATAGTAAACCCTCACAGGTTTTCCTGCCTGTGTACCTGGGCTCCATTTTGGCGACTTTTTAATAACATCTATAGCCGCTTGGTTAATAGCATCGGAGTTTAATTCTTTAGTTCCTTCTTGAAGATCAACGTCCGTTATACTTCCGTCCACATCAACCACAAATTTTATAAAGACTGTTCCTTCAATACCCAATTCAAGCTCTTTTTCAGGGTATTCAAGGTTTTTAATAATCCATTCAAAGAATTCTTCATAACTACCACCAGGCGGTTCTGGCATGGTTTCTACTACCGTAAATATTCTTTCTTCAGCTTGTTCTAAATCTGGCATTTCAGGTTCTTCAAAATCACCTTCTAATTCGGGTTCTACTTCATCTTCTGCTACTGGTAAATCTCTTGGTGGTGACACGTTATTTAAATCCTGCTCATAATAATCTTCTTCTGGCATTTCTAGTTCAGTATCGTCAGGCACGGCAACGGCATCATGGCTCCATTCTTGGTAACCATCAAAATAAATAAAGCCTTCTTCATCTGGTTTTTCACAAGCAATTTCAACCGCCGATTTCTCATATACCGTAATGGTAATTGAACTATCTGTCAATGCACAAACATCATTTGTTAATTGTGTAATGGCGTTATGCTTAACCTTTACATATCTAAGCTTTGGCAAAGAAACCAAGCCTTTAGGAAAGCTCGTAATGCCGGTTTTTTCAACTTTTACCTTTTCTAGATTCATTAATCCCGAAAAATCCAATTCACCAGTTGATTGACAATCTTTTGCTTCAAAATTTTCCAAAAGCAACATGTTTGAAAGGTCACCAAATTCAACATTTACTTCTTGAAACATTAATCGCTTAACAAAGGGGAAGGCATACATACTCGGATTAATATCCACTTCTGAATTTACAAAAAACATAATATTTTCATCAATTCCTTCAAACAATCTCTTTGGACGATGATGCATGGCTCTTGTAAGCATTTCTTGCAATTCATCTTCGAACGCAAAGCCAATACTCAACTCTTTATTTACATTCCAAGAACTCACAAAACCATTAATTACTCCATTGTTGGTTTTACCTAAAACTGCCACAAGCATTAAATTTTTGAGGCTTTTGGCATCTATTTCACTCTCAATTATTTCGTTGCCAATAACAATTAGACCCCTTAGTTTGCTTAGTTCATTGAGCTGTTTTGGAAGTGCAACATCTTTAGCAGCAACGGCAAGCATTTCTAACTGCTGCTGTTCGGCAAAACTTTTTGGCCAAACTATTTTGCTTTCTGGGGCTATAATAATGAGCTCCCTTAATGCAGTTAGCTTTTTTAATTTCTTTGGAAAAATAACATCGCTCCCATCTTCAACTCTTATAATAACAGAAACGGCATTCTTAGCATCTTTTATAGCTGTTTCCCAACTTTCGTGTTCGCTTTCTTGGGCAATTGCGGTGCTTAATAAACTTACAAACAACAGGGATAGTAGAGATGAAACAAGTTTCATGGGGTTATGCTTGATGGATTTATTTCAAAAGTAGGCCGCATCCGGCTATGTATAAATTGAAACTGGAGAAAACAACAAAAGATATGCGTATTCCTTCGTAAAATGACACCAGCAATTTGATTTAAACGCCAATGCACAGAAAAGCATTTTTTAATTGAGACTAAACACAAAGCCAAATAAAATATACCCAATTCACACATATGCACAAAATACATTTTTTAATATTATCTCCTATTCTCATTTAGTGAGCATTTTGATAACTTATCTATCTTGGTTGCCGAATAACCAGATTCAAAATGAACCGAATTAAAGAGGTTTTGGACAGGAAAGGAATTAAGCAAATTTGGTTAGCTGAGCAATTGGGAAAGAGCTACAATATGGTTCACTCTTATGCTCAAAACAAAAGACAACCGAGCATAGACGACTTGTACAAGATTGCCGAAATTCTGAATGTGGACATTAAAGAATTACTAGTTTCTAACAAGCCCGAACAAGACACTAAATGAAATCAAGTGAAATAAAACATAACGTTCAGAACCTGATTGATAATTTCTCGAAAGATGAATTTGTCTTTGACTTGTTGGTTGCCTATGGTATTTCAAAAACCTCTGTAACACGATTAAAAAAAGGAGACTACAACTTATCCGCCAATAAGGCGGATGGAGAAATACTTTACAAAAAGAAAATCTTCTTCAAAGTTGAGGCTACTGATAAGTTGCTGAGCAGTATTGATGCCATTACAAAAGAAGAGCGAATCTTAAAACACAAACCAAGGTTTGCCATAGTTACCGACTATGAGCAAATTGTGGCTAAAGACCTTCTGAAAGGTAAAAATCTTGATGTCAAGGTAAAGGAGCTACCAAACTATTTCGACTTTTTTTTACCCTTGGCAGGTAGTGAAGTTTACAATGCCAGCAACGACAATGAAGCAGACAGAAACGCTTCTTACAAAATGGCTTCTTTGTACGATTTG
>JAGQWA010000356.1 GCA_020437725.1 Bacteroidota bacterium
AATAACATTTTAACGTTTTAACCTTCTACATTTTAACTAAAATACCGAATTGAAATAGCTCAAAACTTCTGAATCCTTGAGCCTGTTTTAGTTGCTTCCAAGCATTAAACATATCAGCTGACCAATGGATATCGTCGAAGACAATGATGGTGTGATTTAGTAGTAGCGGCTTTAACAACTCGAAGTATTGCAACGTAGCTTTTCCATCGTGGTGGCCATCTAGAAATACAAAATCGAACTGGGTTTCTACCGAATTAAAGAAATCAATAAATGACTGATTTAAAAACTGAATTTGTTGTTCAGAATCTTGACTTGATAGCCCCTGTCTTACACCGAAGGTTCCAGGACAGCCTTCTACGCTTGTTATTTTGGCTAACTTATTTCCGTGAAACAAATATTGAGTTGAAACACCCAAACAAGTGCCTAATTCTAATATTGACTTTGGTTGAAATGCTCTAACAAGCGCATAAAGAAATTGGCCATTAATTCTGCTGATAGAAGACGATTTAGCCACCTTCGAAACGCTGGCAATTCTATTATTTCCAGTACCTAAATCGGTTTTGGCAAAAGTTTTTCGGCTTGTAGTGAATTGCTTGCGATATGCCGAAATTGCCAATTCTTTATCGGTTGGCAATTCTGGCCATACAGAAACACTCAACTCCTTTTTAAGCAACTCTTTTTGAGCTGAATAATAACCAAACTTCAATGCTGAAGCCATTTGAAATAGCTTCTGCCCTAGTTTCAAGACCTAATAAATTGCTCTGATTCTGAAATTAACTTGTTCTTTTTACGCTCGGTTTTGATATCGGCTTTAAGCTTGTTAATCTTATTGTTTATTTCGCCAACCAGTTTATCTGCATTTCTCGAATTTGAGAAAAACTGAATATTGGTTTCAAGCGTATTTACTTCGTCTTCAAGCTTTCGAATATGATTTCTAAGATTGTTTCGCTCTTTATCTAAAAGTTGAGCAGCATTGGTGTTTCTAAGCATCGACTCGAGCTTGTTTTTATAATCTTCTAAATCAGCATCTACGTCACCAAGATTTACCGAGTGGCTTAATGCGGCACTAATGGCATCATTAAAACGCTTGTCAATTTTCTTTTTCTCGGCAAAAGGTACAAAACCTATGGCTCGGTATTCATCTTCTATAGGCCTAATAGCATCTACATCGGCGCTATCTTTATCCATGGCTTCTAGCTGAGCGCACAACTCTTCTTTCTTTTTAAGATTTTCGAGTTGCTCAGCATTCTTAGCATTGTCAGCAGCTTTAAGATCATTAAAAAAAGCATCGCAAGCTGCTCTAAATCGCTTCCAAACCTCATCGCTTTCTTGCTTAGAAGTTGGGCCTATGGTTTTCCAGTATTTCTGAATTTTAATTACTTCGGTTCGTTTAGAAAGCTTGTCGTCTAATTTTAATAGTGCTTCTACTTTTTGGCAAGCTTCAATTTTTAAATCAAGATTATTAAGCTTTTCACGTTTTTGCTCCTTAAAGAAAGTGTTTTTTAGCTTGTTAAAAACCTTTACGGCATCTCTGAATTGAGATCTAATTCGATCAATATCTGCTCTAGGCACCTGGCCAACTTGCTTCCAAGCTTCAATTAAAGCTGCCAATTCTTTATTCCGTTTTACCCAAGTTTTGTTGGTTTCGTCATCGGTTAATTCAAGAATTTTTTCTATTAATGCCTCTTTAAGCTTAAGATTATTTGCACGTTCTTCGTCTAAAATACCTAGTAATGCTTCTTTTTTGGCGGTAATTTTTTCATTGGCGGAACGGTATTCAGCCATTAAAGCATCTAGTTCATCTTTTGGAACAGGACCAATGTCTTTCCAAGTATCTTGTTGCTTTTTAACGCCTTCCATCATTTCAGAAAGGTTGTTTAGCTCTGCCAATTCGTTTAACGACTTTATTACTTCGTGCTTGGCTTCAAGATTTAGTTTTCTATCGTAATCAAGAAACTCTTTAATAACGGCACGTTGATCAAAAAATCTATTTATTAAATGCCTGTAATTTTTATAAAGATTATCAGAATAGCCAACAGGCACCATTCCAATATTTCTAAATTTCTCTTGTAATTCTTTTAATTTATTGAAGCTGTCAGATTCGGTGGCCTTTTCATTTAGGGCTTTTAATTCTTCAATAATGGCCAGCTTTTTCTTTAAGTTGTTTTCTCTTTCGGCAATTAAAGCATCGCGAACGGCCTTTTTCTTAATAGCAAATTTTCTAAAAAGCTCGCGCCAGTTTCTGTCAGACATTTGCAGCGGGTAAAGAAAATCGATTTCGTTATTTCCTTCTACAGCTAAAAACTCTTCTAACGCTTTTTTTCTTCGCGCTTCAAAAAGTTCGGTGTAACGGTCTTTTGCTCTAATTACATTTGGAGCCCAAAGCAAGGTTTTCTCTTCTTTTAGAACCTGATCTAAAAAGGCAACCAGCTCACTTGCAGTATGATTTGAAAAGTCAATTTCTTCGGGTTTTCCATCATCAGAATCATCGTCTTCACCATCTTCTGAATTGCTTTCTAAGGCAGCATCATGCTCATGGTCGCTGTCTTCATCATCGTTGTGAAGCTGTTCATCATGACTAACCGAATCATCGATTTGTTCTTCATCGGCAGTATCTGCAACAGTTTTGGCTTCATTAACTGTTTCTGTATCTTTTAAGGAAACTTCAGTCTCTGAAGTTGTTTCAGCTACCATTTCTTCATTCGTAGCTTCGGTTTCAGCTAATTCATTTTCAGCAATTTCTTCAGTAGCTTCTACTTCATAATTTTCTGCTGCTTGCACTTCTTCGTTGCCCGACACCTCTTCGTTTTGAATTGGTTCAGATGTGTGATCTGAATTGAGTTGTTCTTCTCTTTCTGACATGGTTGTAAAAATGGATAGCGAATGTACATAAAAAACAAGGGCTCAAACATGGTTTAAGCCCTTGTATTCTATTTGTGGTTGGTTGATTTTATGAGTTCATTGATTGCAACGACCTATTTATAAACTTAGTTAGTTCTTCGCCTTTTAATAAACCGTTGGCCAATTTGGCTAAATCTATTGCATGCTGAGCCAGTTCATTGCCAGAGTCTGCACCTGCAATTTTGCGGTTAAGGTCGTGGTTGGTATTTACTACCACATTATAACTTTCTGGAAAATTACCAAAGCCCATTCCACCGCTCATGGCCGACATTTCTTTCATTCTGCGCATAAACTCATCTTGAACAATAAGCACAGGTGCTTCTTGTGGGCTGAGTGCCTTTGTTGATACGTTAAAAACGCCTCCTTCTCCTACTACTTCTTTATAAAGGTTTTCAATTTTTTCTATCTCCTTTTTAGAAAGAACTTCTTCAATTTTTTCGTCTTTGTTTATCAATTCAGAAAGCGGGGCTGCATCTATTCTTTTGATAGAAACATTTTCTTCTTTGCCTTCAATGCGCTGAATTAAATGACTATCTATTGGATGATCGAACAATAAAACTGAGTAGCTTAAGTTTTTGGCTTTTGCAATTGCGCTGTCTTGAATGTCTTTGCTATTACTATATAAATAAACCACCTTTCCGTCTTTATCTGTTTGCAACGTGGCCACTTTTTCTTTGTATTCGGCAAGGGTAAAATACTCTCCTTCAGTAGTTTTAAGAAGGAAGAATTTCTCTGCTTTTTCAAAGAATTTATCGTCAGTGAGCATTCCGTACTTCACAAATACACTAATGTCG
>JAGQWA010000357.1 GCA_020437725.1 Bacteroidota bacterium
GTTTAATTCCCGGATTATAATTTCCAATGTAAAAACAACTATCCTTTTCAAAAGAAGCGTTTGGAACTAAATTTTGCGCCCAGCTCTGTTTAGAAACGAATAACAAAAGGCTCAGTACAAAACTGAGCCTTACTACCAAATAATTGGCGTCAAAATTATTTAACAATTTGCACTTGCTTCTCAAAACGTTGGCCGTCTATTTCTATAACGAATATATAGGCACCTGATTGTATTTCAGACACATCTATTGTGCTTGACTGTTCATTAAGGGTATATGATTGTATCAACTGTCCATTGGTTGCCAAAAGTGTAGCTTTATAATCTCCAATTGGTTCTTCTAACAATTGTATTGTAAGGACAGAACTTACCGGTGTAGGGAAAATGGCGAAAAATTCATCTTTCTCCTTAATTTACGATGGAAAAGGCGAAGAACTAGGATATTGATAAATATCTCCTGTACTGGCCGGTACATAAGTTTCTCCAGGCTGGCCTGGTTTGCCATCTTTTGGGTTGTCCATGGCTTTACCTTTTTTCTCATCACTGGCATCGCAAGTTGGTTCGCAAACATCTGGTCCATCATTGAACTTTCTAGTTCTAAAAGTGAATACGCTTCCTTCGGCAAAACCTACTTCATGCTCTGTGGCAGAAGCAGGTATAAAATTTGACCAATTTTGATGGGCATTTGTAAACCAAAAATCTGTCCAAGTGCAAGCAAACTCACCGCACATGGTGGTTCTTTTTTCAATAACTGTGGGTTGGCCCGGGCCTCCGGCATGTGTAATTTCCTGGTAACAAATAAGTTGGTTTGCATCGGTATCATAATAACAATGTCTGTTTTCTGGGTTTGGTGCGGCTAATTCCCATAATGGATAACCATCTGGCGTTGTACCATTAGGTGCATAATTTGCCAAGCGTGTAAAGTTTTCTTCACACATGCAATCAAGGCTTTTCTCAACTGTTTTTGTACCAAAATCTCCGCCACATTCGCATTCAGTTAGGTCTAAGAAAGTGGCTTGGTTAGCCATACCATTGTCACCAGATTTGCCTGCCAAACCACCAAAACCACCTACACCATTTTCAAAATAGATGTTGTTTTGGGTAATATTGGTAGTTGTAGACGTACCTAAATAACCAATCCAAATGCATCCGTGAGTACCTGCGCTGCCACCACTACCAGCATCTGCTCCGTTGCCACCAATGCCTATGCCACCATTGCCGCCTGCAGGGCAAATAATATTGCTACCTGCTGCTAAACTTGAACAGTAACCGTCGGCACCTTTACCATTATAGCCACCAGTGCCACCTTTTCCTTTCACAGATTCTCCGTTGGCACCAGATAACCCTTTTGAAATAAAATGATTGGTAAAGCCATCGCAAATAACATCTTGGGCCCTAATCCATATGGCACCACCTGCTTTTCCACCCTGTCCGCCGTAACCACCATTTGCGTGAGATCCGCCATTGTGGGTGGGGTCGTATCCTCGTTCACCATCGCCGGCTCCAGGATCGTGGTTATTTCCATTTGTGTTTCTACCATAAGCGCAGTTGGTGGCACCGCCTCCGCCATTACCGCCTGCACTGGCCCCATAGAGCCCTCCATCTCCGCCTTTACCAGAACTACCCATGGTAAAAACTTTGTAACTGGCATTACTAGGTGCGTTTCTGGAGCCATCTTCGCCTAGTGTACCCTCAGTACCAAATATTTTGGCGGTACCGGCGCCGCCATCCGGGGAAGACAATGTTGCGTTTCCGCCATTACAATTTGGATTTAAATTATTAATGGTAGAACCAATAGAGAGATAGCTGTTTTCAACCAATAAATCTGCTGGAGCTGCATCGCCACCTGGTTCATCTAAATTTCCTGGTGCGTAGCCAGCCGCACTGTTCATTGGTGGTGCAGGATTGTTTACACCGGCCACTCCACCTGTTCCTCCAACACCACCATAATGTCCTTTACCGGTAACATCCACTTTCCCGGTTGTACCAAAATGAAGCGTTCCATCTACGGTAAATGCCACAATGCCTCCATGTTTTTTAGTGTCGTCGTAGGCATCGCAAGTTATTGTTCCATCTATTTGGCTTGCACTCGAAAATTCCCAGACCTTAACAATTTGCACATCATCAAAATTGGCTGGAATTGGTACTGAGTGGCCGACCAAAAAATAACCACTTGATGCAGTTTTTGGATCATGGTAATTACTAGGCCTAAGTAGCCAGTGGTTCTGAATATTAGGGTTATCAGCAGTACCCGAATTCACAATCATCAGCAATAAATCATCCGTGTATAGTGTGCCTTCTAAATCGCTGTAATAAATATTACCCCCCATGCCTCTGTGGTAGGTAATATTTGTGACTCTGGCTCTTACTGAATTCATAATATGAGTGGTTCCAGCAGGTACGTTTAATTGTCCATCACTACCGTCACCTGCTCCAGGATCTTGAAAGCCCGTCATTGAATAATCTTGGGCGTAAGAAAATACCGGCAGCATAATAACTGCCAGAAAAGAAAAAATACTTTTCATGTTTTGTTATTTAAGTTTCTAAAAACCTGTGATGGCCGTCAAAGGAATTCCGAATATAAAATTACCCCCCCCCCCAAATTATCAAATAAAATTGCTACTATATAATAGATTTATTTTTCATCGGTCAATTAAGTTAACTCATACAGCTAAAGAGATAATTCGTTTTGCGAGAGCTTTATCTCAATGTTGGAACTAGGTTATAATTTGGTATGGAGTTTTCTAATTACAAACAACGCAAAGCCCATGCGCTTGCCGCCCACTCAAACTGCTGAGACACTACAAAGTGAAAATTGAGAATGAGAATGATGAAAATGAAGATTGCAGTTTTGGCTGGGTAGAACTTCATGGCAATTTTGAATGGCATGGCTAGTAGATGTAAAGATGGGGAGATTGCATAATCATTTTCTACTTTGACTTTTTCGCCCCAAATTCTGGCAAAGCTTATTGTTTGGTAATAACAAAGGCCTGCACTCCATCGTCTGTTAAAACTTGCAACATATATATACCTTCTGGCTGATTGATATCTAATTGATAGCTATGTGCTTCAATATTAAACAGATACTCGTTTAGCAATTTACCCTGTAAGGAAAACAACCTAACCGCTTGTAAATTTTGAATATTGCCTTTTATCGTTATTAAATGAGAAGTCGGATTGGGGTAAATTTCATATTTACTGTAAGGAGTTGGTACTCCTGTGGCTGTGTAATTAAAACACACCGATGTATCAACGCAACCTGCTGTGGTGGTTACTTCAACCGCATAATTCCCAGATTTTATTAGATTAAATTGCCTTTTGTTTTCACCAGAAATAATTGAATAATTGTTATCACAATCTAACCATTGGTAGGTAGAACTTGTAGCTAAGGCTTCTAACTGGTTGGCTATATTTTTTTTAATTGCCACATTTACAGGAGATATTAGTAAGTCTAGTTCTATTATTGAGTCGCAGCCAATGCTATTTGGTATTCTAATTACTCTTCTTCCCGTTGTGTTGTACCATTCTTTTGCAAGATCCCAATAGTATTCTACACAGGCTGTGTGCCTAATAACGGTATCTGAATTTTCTTTAATTATTAAATTTAGTTTATAAGTAGAATCACAACCCAAAGATGTTGTAAATCGTTTTTCATGCACGCCACTAGTAAAATAAACATCGCCGGTTATAG
>JAGQWA010000358.1 GCA_020437725.1 Bacteroidota bacterium
TTCTCATTTTGCTAACGCTGTACCACAACTTTTCGGATTACTAAAACGCCATCGCCATGTAGGTGGAGAAAGTAAATGCCATTGGGCAAGTTGGCCGTATTTATCTGAGTAGAACCAACAAAACGGCCTTCTATCAAACTTTGCCCATTGAGGTTTTGGAGGGTGTAGTTTACGGTTTGGTTGGAGTTTAATTCAAGATAGAGGGTTGAGGAGGTGGGGTTGGGGTAAATTCTCAAAGAGTAACTATTTTTAAAGGCCTTCATTCCAATGTTTGTAGTGTCTGTATTATCCGCAAATGGGTCGAATAAGGGAACGTCCTTAAACGGCCCGGAGCCATTCCAACCTCTTTCCTTAGCGGTGTCTATTACGGTTCCGTCTATCTTGCTGCGAGCAATCAAAGATCCAAATGATTCAGCAATATGGTGATACGATTGAATATTTAGAAGGTATCCGCCATCTTCAAATTGGTGTTTGGGACTGCACCTATACTCTCTAATGGTGTCAAAATATTGGGCTGCAAAACTTTCATTTCCAGTAAAATCCACCGCATAAATTCTAGAATAGGTATGAGTGCTGTATGTTCTAAACTTAGAAGAATACCACACGGAAAACACTAAATCGCTGTCATTATTTATAAATGCATACTTCAAATCAATTCCAAGATTGGCAGATTGTCTTATTTCCCATTGACTATTAAACGAAGCATTCAAAAATGATATTTTCTGAGATTTTGAAGAGTCACTATAAATAAACACATACCCATCCCAACCCTTCTCGTTTAGCCTGTTACCTTTTACAAATCCAACGATATTGAGCGTGTCTCTTTTACTCACTATACCAGTACTTGGATTGAAATGAAAGATTAACTGTTGTTCAATCGATTTGTGTTTTAACCATGCCAGACATTCACCTGCGATACATTCCATTTGAAGCAAGTTGTAAGAATAGGTGCTATCTAAAGCCGAAATTCCCAACAACTGAGAATAAGGAATTTGCCATAGTGTGTCGCCCTTGGTATTGAAATGGGTGAGGAGGGTAATATTTGCAGTTTCTAGTGCCAAGAAGCTGGTATCACTTGCTTCATAAAAATCCGTAATATTACACTCGCTTAAAGTTCGTTCCATAATTAGATTTTTTGCTGAATCATGTAAAACCACAAACCCTCCCCAATGGGCGTTTTGACTTCTTGGACTTGTGCCTGCGCCCCTAGATAAAAAACTACCGTCTCTTAGATATAGCCATTTGTAAGTACTAAAATCCCAATAACCCACGGGCATTGATCCAAATTGCAGGAGATTTCCGGCTCTGTCGTATTCTGCAAGACGTTGACTGGGATTTCCCATCCAAAACTTGGCATAGAAATATCCAAAAATATTATTATTTGCGCCCATAAATGCACTCCCAGAAACCTTCTCATGCGGCAAACCTGAATCTCTAAACCAGGTTGTATCTTGCCCAATAACATGCATTGAAAAGGACATTAGAAAAAGTAATAGAATAAGCCTTTTCATTTTGATACTATTAATTTGCGCGTTGATACGGTTCTATTGTCACATTCAATAACAAGAATATATAGGCCAGATTGAATGGGATATAAATCAAAATTTACCTCTCTAATTGGTTCTATTAACTTTCTATTAAAAACCATAATACCCGAATAATCAAACACCCGAATAGATTCTATTTTTTGAATGGAAGAACCAATAACAAATGAGCCATTATTCGGATTGGGATATATCGAAATTTCAGTATTCAAAACATGGTTCTTATCATCTTCGATTCTAAGAGGATGCTTAGTGAAAACGTAGCAGTTATTTCTTCCTTTGTCTGTAAAGTTTTTATTTTGAACACACGAGTATTTATACCATGAAGTAGCGTTGACTTCTACATTTTGAAGGTTTGGAAATGCAGTTGTCTGTGTGTATATTGAATCATGCTGATCCAAATAAAGTTTTTCAACTTTTTTAAAAGTATTAGATGAATTGCCAACATTTGCGGGCGGTCCGTGTAAGTATTTACCTAAAAAGTCGGTAGATTCATCATCTCCACAGTAATCATTATTTGACCATGATTTAAAATATTCAGCCGAAAACAAGGGGAATATTCGAGTTGGTTTTGAATTATTTTGACCTAAATAGGATATCCTCTCTTGCCACAATTGCACATAACCATTTGCATTATTCCTACCTACAAATGCAACACCGCTGTCCCATTCATGTTTGAGATAGTAAGGAATGTAAATTCCGTTGCTCATATCTTCTAACGTATCGGCTATGGCGGCTCTCCAAGCAGTATTGGTTTCTGAATAAGAATTGGAAGAGCTATCCCATCTATGATAAAAATACCCAATGTAATCATGTACTTCCCAAATGTTGGCATCACTGGCATCAATGATATTTAAACTATCCATTATGTTTTTGTGGTCAGTATAACAATCATAGTAATGTTGATCCCATGTGTAGCCTGTACTAAGAATTACAATATCATTGGTTGGGTTAGTAGATTGATGTCTTGAGCTGGTTGTTTTTCGAGCATTCCAAAACTCATGTTCGGGCATTATATACCTTAGTTTACCGCTGTATTTGTAGTTATTTCCAGCCACATTTAACTCCGAATTATAAAAAGAAGCTCTGTCGTATTCTTTATTTTTATATCCACTCAGAAAAGTGCACAAGATGCCCAAACTGTCGCATTTGGTAATAAAGGAGCTTAGGTATCCCTTATAAGCAGTACCCGTTGCGTTTTGGTTTACATCTCTGAAAATGTGGTCTACGCCATAAAGCACCAAATTGGTTATTTCATTCTGAATACTAAAGTTAATCAGGTCGTTTGCCGAAGATTTATTCAAAATTCCTAATGAAGTATTAATCTCACCTTCTTTTGGGTGACCTGTTGGGTAGATTTCTACAAAACCATCCACCCAAAGTGCCCTCGGTACTTTACACTCTTCTTCTACCTCCGGCAACCCCATATCCACCTTCACGCCGCCCAAATATGCATTTCCGCTCTCGGCAATGCTGTAGCTATTGTTGTAGCCCGCAATAAATGCTGAGAACAACTGTGGCACAAGAACAACAGCATGGCCGTAATCGTTTTCTTCACCGCCTAGGGTTTCTGTTTTGAGGGTGTCGCCGAGGCTGTCTATATGGCATATCCATACATCTTGTTGGCCTTCGCCTTGGTTGTCGCATTGGCCTATGGCTAAAAATCCTGTGGGGTGGGCTGTGAGGTCTTCGTACCAGGCATTGCCAGTACTGCTGTTGTTGTGTGTGCTGTGGCTTATTTGGCTGAGGTTGGCTGCCATTCGCAACAAGCTGGCGTTGTATTGGCTGCCATTGTATTCCTTGCCCGCAATGGCAAACCCTGAGGTGGTATTGGTGAGTCCATAACCCCAAGTGTGGTGTGCTTGGCTGAAAGTGCTGTGAGTATTGTATGCGCCTTGCGCATTGAGCTGCCACAGCATGGGAGCGGGGTTGTCTAATCGGTTTACCAAAACAATATATTCGCCATTATGGCTCAATAATTTTTCTGCAAATATTTCTGTGCTTCCCAAGTCGTGGGTTGTTTGCCACAGTGCTTGTCCGGTGCTGTCTATGTGCAGCAATCGGAAGGCATGGCGCGGGGTTTCTCCCCAAACCAGATTGAGCAAAACAGTAAATTCTCCTTGGCCGCAAT
>JAGQWA010000359.1 GCA_020437725.1 Bacteroidota bacterium
TTTCAGAAGGTGTTATGGAACATTGTGCAAATGCAAAAGAATAGGAGAGAACAGAAAAGCATAGTAGGTATAGCCACTTCATGTTTATAGGTTGATGTTGGGAGTGGTGGCAATATACAATTTCGCCACTCTTTAACTTGATGCGATGATTGCTTTTCAGGTTAGTTAAAAAGTGGCGAACGTATAAATTTAGAAGGTAAGCGCTATTTCAGGCGTTCTTTAATATCAAGATTGTGCTCGGTGGCTGTGTTTTGTGCTATTTCATATCCAGCGTCCATGTGTCTAATTACACCCATTGCAGGATCATTGTGCAGAACTCTTTTTAGGCGAGTATGTGCTTCATCAGTTCCATCGGCCACAATTACCACGCCTGCATGAATTGAGTAGCCAATACCCACACCACCACCGTGGTGAACAGAGACCCAAGTGGCTCCGCCAGCTGTATTTATCATGGCGTTAAGAATTGGCCAATCGGCAATGGCATCAGAGCCGTCTTTCATGGCTTCGGTTTCGCGATTTGGACTGGCTACTGAACCAGTATCTAAATGGTCGCGGCCAATTACAATTGGTGCGCTTACTTTTCCTTCTTTTACCAGTTCATTGAACTTAAGTGCTGCTTTTTGACGAGCTCCCTGTGGCAACCAACAAATTCTGGCTGGTAAACCTTGGAATTCAATTCGCTCTTGTGCCATTTTTATCCAGCGAGCAAGTGCTTTGTCTTCTGGGAATAGCTCAAGAATGGCCTTATCAGTTTCGTAGATATCTTCTGGCTTGCCTGATAGTGCTACCCAGCGGAAAGGGCCTTTTCCTTCGCAGAATAATGGACGGATGTAGGCTGGTACAAAACCCGGAAAATCGAATGCATTTTTTACGCCGTGTTCTAAGGCACGTCCGCGAAGGTTGTTGCCATAATCAAAAGTCTCAGCACCGCGCTTTTGCATTTCGAGCATGAGCTCTACATGCTTGGCCATGGTGTCGTAAGAATATTTGATGTACTCATCAGGATTGGTTTCTCGCAATACCTTTCCTTGCTCAACAGTTAGATTTTGCGGTAAATAACCATTTAGTGGATCGTGTGCCGAAGTCTGGTCGGTAAGCAATTCAGGAGTAATGTTCCTTTCAAGCATACGCTCAAGAAGGTCCACAATATTGCCGTGGTAGGCAATAGAAACCGCTTCGTTGTTGGCTTTTGCTTCAAGAGAACGGTCAATGGCTTGGTCAATATCGCTGTAGTATTCGTCAAGGTAACGGGTTTCAATTCTTCGGGTAATTCGCCATTTTTCTACTTCGGCCGCAAGGCAAACACCTTCGTTCATGGTAACGGCCAATGGCTGGGCACCACCCATTCCGCCTAAACCGGCAGTAACTGAAAGCGTGCCTTTTAGAGTGCCGCCAAAACTTTGGCGAGCAGCTTCGGCAAAAGTCTCGTAAGTACCCTGCACAATTCCTTGAGAGCCAATGTAAATCCATGAACCTGCAGTCATTTGACCATACATGGTTAAACCCTTCTTTTCAAGCTCTAAGAAATTCTCAAAAGTGGCCCAATGTGGCACCAACATTGAGTTAGAGATAAGCACTCTAGGAGCATCTTTATGAGAAGGTAAAATCCCAACGGGCTTGCCTGATTGTACCAACAGGGTTTCATCGTCATTCAAATCTTTAAGTGCCTTGATAATCATTTGCAGCGCTTCTTTGTTTCTGGCAGCTTTTCCGCGACCACCATACACAATTAAATCTTCTGGCTTTTCTGCATTGGCAGGGTCTAGGTTATTAAGCAACATTCTTAGCGCTGCTTCTTGCTGCCAGCCTTTGCAGTTAAGCTCATTCCCAGTAGGAGCGTGAATGTTTTTTAAGTCTATATTATCAATGGCGTCTTCTGTGAATTGCATGTGCCTTTGTATTTGATTTTTTGGGAGTGCGAAGATAGTAACAGGAGCGTGTTGGGAAGGTTTTGAGGAAGTGAGAATGGTTGTAGCGTCGAAAACTATTGAACTTCCATTTCAAAAGGGCCAAGAACTATTAATTCATCAGAAATATTAGAAATAACTTCTGTGTCTCGAATAATTACTTTATCGCCTCGGTGTAGTTTTCTTATAGCATCGTTCATCTCTAACGTTGGTTTATGAGATTTTGAAACGTATGTGTAGTTCTCACCTTTAATAGGCTCAATGGCAAGATTAAACTTTTTGATATTATAATTTATTTTAAGGTTGGCGTGTCCATAATCGGCTGTAACGTGAAATTTACCTTTAATAAAGTCCTCAAGGGGAGATGAAAAATGTCCACCGGTTCCTACAAAAAGGTACGGATCGGGTAATCTCATAATATCGAAATGTCTGGAATGAACTAAAACTGAGTCCTTGGTTTGCAGCTGATAGATTTCCAAAACACATCCCATTGATGATAGTTCAGTTGGAAACACTTCATATTCACCATTGCCTAGACTTGTTATTTGAACAAACTTTTGTGGGGAATGAACAACAATGTTTTGGTTGGATATGCCTTCTACCGCCACATGAATTCGGTTTCTGGCCTTGAAATAGATGTTGTTATAAAGTTCATGCTCAATAACCACTTTTGGTTTGTTGGTTTGCTTGCTGAATCCAGTTGCCAAACAAATTAATAGCACGGCATTTAAGCCAAACGAAAGCTGTACTAGTGTTTTAGAATTCATCCCTAAAATGTTTTTGTGGTTAGCCCAATAAAATGCTGCAAACTATTTTACGCATTTAAGTTCGTTTTATTACCAACCAACTATTGCATGGCACCTTTAAAAGTACGTTGGCTGTTTCTTTCTGTACCTGTTTTAGGGATTTTACTAATCTGTTTGCTTATTGCCATAGCAGATATTTATAGTACTGATGCTTTAAGATTTGGTTTCACAGCCATGCCTGGATTCGATAAACTAGGACACTTTTTTATTTATGGAATTTTCGCCTTCAGTTGTTCATTCTTTGGGCGTTTAAGTGGTGTTTCGCTTTTCAGAAAGCCACGGACTCAAACTTTTATAACTTCACTGATTCTTGCATTTGCTTTCGTGGAAGAATTTACTCAACTATTTCTAAGCACCAGAAGTTTTGAACTAATGGATTTGGTTTGCGATACCACTGGTATTTTAATGGGGGTGAAGTTGGGTTTTCGAGCATTGAAAATGGTTCAATAAATTCAGGCAGTTATTCGCCTAAAATTTTGATTAGCTCAACATTAATATAGAGTGTTTCTCTGCCTATTTTTTCTGATTTGAGAAGGCCAATATTTTCTAATTCTTTAAGATATCTAGACGCGGCCTTTCTTTCTACGCCTAATTGTTCTACCACGTAGTCAATTTTGCAGTATGGTTGTTCAAAGACTAAATCAACTAGTTCTCTTCGGTAGATTTTCTCTGCTTTTGTTTTTACAAGCGCAATTCCGTGGTCTAATAACTGGGTTATTTTATTAATTTTTTGAATGGTGTTAAGCGCGGTTTCTTCAACTGCCGTAAGCATAAATATAATCCAGTCTTCCCATTCGTAAGTTTTGTTATTATGATTTAATAGCTTGTAATGGTCAGATTTATTTTTAATAATGTAAGAACTGATGTAGAGTATTGGTATGTCTAACATTCCCTGCATCATTAAATACAAGATGTTTAGAATTCTACCTGTTCT
>JAGQWA010000035.1 GCA_020437725.1 Bacteroidota bacterium
AACATTTCCCTTTGAGAGAAATGGAAATATAAATTCAGTTTCTCTATTGTTTGTTTCAGGAAATTTACTGCCTGATAAACCCTGAGTTGATTTAGTGATTGTCCCGAACTGAACAAAGTTTTCGGAGTCAAACCTTGAAAATTGATGTGCTGTTTTATCTATGATTACTTTAAAATCAGGTGCTTTGATTTCCGATACTTGGAATTTGTTGTATTCTAAGTTTTCTAATGTTTCAATTTTTGCTTTCTTATCAAAAGCGAAAATCAAATATTCTGATTTTGACTCTTTAGAAACAAAATAAAGAGAAGTGTCAACATAGGCATCTTCAAAGATATTGAAAGGAAGATTTATCAATTTTACAAGACCGTATTGCTCAAAAAAGTAGTTTCTAAATTTTGAATAATTCTCACCTGTTTGCCAAGTAACCGGTGCGATATAAGCCAAAAGACCTTTATTGTTTAATATTTTTAAACCTTCTAAAATAAATGGAACAGAAGTTTCATACTTTCTCTCTAGTTGAGCGTATTTACCACTAAAAAACTTCCGCTCGTTTATTTCAAATGCTTCCAAAGGTATATAAGGTGGATTCCCAATCACCGCATCAAAGCCCACAAAATCGCCATCATCATTGAGCACTTCAGGAAATTCAAAACGCCATTCAAAAGCGTTTTCAAAAATCTTGTTGGCTTTTATTTCTTCAATTTCAGTTTCTAGTTTTTTGGTTTGCTCAGTAAGTTGTTTCACTTTCTTGTTCCAAGCGGATTTTTCCTTTTTGGTCATTTCAAAAAGTTGCCCTTGGTTGGTCATGTTGAACAACTCACCAGATAGTTTTCTAAGGTTCTTAACTTTAGGGTCGTTCAATGAAATTTCACTTCTGAAATTGGACTTAATATCGTCTATTAAGCGTTCCATTTCTCGTTTCTGCTCTTTGTTTTGAGCGTTTCGATAAGTGTCAACAGCTATACGGTAACTGCCAATTGTCCACTTGCTTTTCTTCAAAGCTTGTTTCAGATCGGCATCAATTTCAAAACGGCTTACTAGCGAGTTACCGCACTTTATATTAATGTCAATATTTGGCAGTGTTTCGAGTTCAGTTTCGTTTTTGTAATAGGCATTTTTCAGAAGCTCTATCCATAAACGCAAACGGCAAATTTTAACTGAGTTAGGGTTAATGTCCACTCCAAAAAGGCAGTTTTCAATAATGGTTTGCTTTTCATGAAAAAGCGTTTCTTGAACGCGTTGGCTTTCTTTGCTATTGGGGTTGTATTCAAAAAGTTCGCCTTCGTCGTCGGTTACAATTAGCTCGTCATTAACCACTTCTACATGGTATTCTTTAAGGCGTTTACCGTCTCGGTCTTGCAGAATTTTTAAGTCGTTTTTAACGGCAATCATTTCATTGAGGGCAGAAACCAAAAAGTGGCCTGAACCAACGGCAGGGTCGCAGATTTTCAAACTGTTTACTATCTGGTTGGCTTCTTGTCTGTCTTCTATTTTATCGTAGAGGTCTTCAAGATTTTTACACTTCCAATTTTTGGTTTCGTTAAATTTCTGAACAACCGCTTTGCGAATGGTTTCGCGGCACATATACATGGTTATAAAACCAGGTGTAAAGAATGAACCGTCTTTGTAGCCGTTTATTTTTTCGAAAATTAAACCGAGTACAGAAGCATTAATGAGCGATTTATTTTCTTCTTGAATTTCTTCTGAACCCTCGCTGCTGAAATCGTAGGCATTTAAAAATTCAAACAAATATTGAAGCGTAACAAGTTGCCCTGTTTTCTTTTTACCGTTTTGGTCTTTTAATACGGTTGACGATATAATTGGTATGGGTTTATCATCTCTAAGATTGCTTATAAAGAGGGTGTCTTGTTCAATATTGGTAGGCTCAAACAAAGAAGAGTTTAGGTAAGGAACTTTCTCAAAAAGTTTAATTACGTCTTCGTTTCGCTCTTCGTATTTTTTTGCCAAAACCTGAAAAAACAAGCTGTTTAGATCATCATAGTTCTTAATCTTATCAAGATTTAGAAACGAGTATGATTGGTCGCCCTTGTGGTAAGTAATTAACTGGGCTTCGAGCAGTTTTAGAAATAGAATTCGGTTAATCCATGTAATAGAAAGTTCAAGCGCAATATTGAAAAGCCTTTCTTGCTGGGTGTTTCCAAATTGGCCAGGTTTTTCAAGTCGGCTTATTTTGTCAGAGCTGTCAAGTTGGATAATGGCATTTTCGAGCAAAGTGCCGGTATGTCTCTCGCCGGCTTTGTTTCTTTCTATTAGTTTCTTGCTTCCTTCTTTTGTTTCAGTTAAACCTATAATGTGCAATAATTCGCTGTAGAAACGTTTGTCGAGGCTATTACTATCGTTTGTAAATGGAAGCTTTAAAAGATGTTCAGGCGATAGCAGTTTAAAAAGGGCAATAAGTTTTGAATCATCAGTTTTGTCATCGTTTCGCAAAGGCTTTTGGTAGTCCTGCAAATTGAAATGTGTAAACTCAATATCAGTTTTTAAGTCGGCTATAAACGGCTCAGCAATTTGCTTGTAGAAAAAGTCGGTTTTTTTATCAGCAAGTCTTTGTCCTTCAAAGTCTTGAAATTGCTTTACGAGCTTTTTGTTCTGGGCAAAAAGTCTATCGAAAGTAGTAGCGTCAAAAATGAACCATTCATTAATGTTTGTAATGATTAAATGCTTGGTTTCAAGGTTGTTATGGGTAATTCTTTCGCGCAAATAGTAGAGTACTAATTCTTGAAAAGCTTTGGCATTTAGCTTTTCGGTTGTTACCATTTCGGCCTTATTGGTTGGTTTCTTGGCTTCTATTATTACACCTACTGTGCTGTTAGCCTTGTCGCCATTGTGAATTACGAGATCCTGTCGTCCTTTAGTGTTTATAAAGTGTTTTGGGTCGTAATAGGTCTTTTTCAAAAAGTCGCTCACAAGATTCTTGTGAAACTCTTCAGATTCTATGTCGTTGGTAGCATCGAGTAACTGAATAAGATTGGTTTTGAAACTTTCAATCTCATTTCTATTGGGTTTTACTTTTAGAAAGGCTTTATTAAGCGCCTTTCTTGGTTTCAGTTTTTGAATTGCCATGGTTCTAGTTCGCGTTTTTGTATTATTAGTTTAAAGTTTCCAATTTGTCTTACGCCGTTTGTATGTTATTGCTTGTTAGTTAGACCAACTTAATTGGCTCCACAGTGTAGAGCTTTTTTGTTTTCGCAATTCGGCACTCAGTGAATGCCGATTGTCTAAATCTTGAAATGTGAGGTAAAACTGTCTAATTTCTCTAAGGGTTCTCTCTGAAAACCCTTTCCCAAAGGCTTCACTTAACTCAATAGAAAGATTCTTAATCAAATAACTCCCGTATTCAGCTCTTTCTTTTCCGTTTTGCTCTTCTTCTACTATTCGTTTACCAATTAGCCAATAAGCTTGTACCATAGCACTATTTACAGCGGTATAAACTTGTTGCTTAGCCTCCGATAAAATGGCTTTTATATCGGTTATGTATTGATTACTGCTTTTGTTTAAATGCATAGGCTACCCTAAAAATCCAACTTATAATAAAACGCAGGTAAAAAGCCCAATTGTGGCGTAATAATGTAATTATCTGGTGTGCCGGGCGCGTAGGTAAACGACAAGAAATTCTCTTGATCGGTAAGGTTCACTAGGTCAATGGCAATTTCGTGCGTTACGTTTTTGCGGTTAAGCTTGTAAGTAAGCCTTAAGTCTGACCTAAAATACGGGTCAGATTGAAACTCATTGCGCTGTTCGTCTTTCCAAACAATTTCTTCTTGGGCAATGGTTCGGTCTAAATCAACCAGACCATATCGGCGGCCACCAGCAGTTGTAAGCTTGGTTCCAACCCCAAACATGGCGTTTTTGTTTATAGGAAACTCCTTAGTGCCAAGGGCATTCACAATGTAGTTGCCATTAAAATCAGTATTATAAATAACGCCATTGCTGCCTTCGTATTTAGACTGAAAAAGCGACGACGTAATCATAAAAAAGTAGTTGTTAGAAAAGAACTTCTCTAAGGTTACTTCAACGCCATAATTATAAGCGGTTCCGTTGTTAACCATCTTGTTCGGGAAAAACCTTGAGAAACCGGCACCTGTGTTTACCATTGAGAAAGATGATGGCAGTGTTTCTACTGGAATATTCCAGAGATATTGGTAATAGGTTTCAGCCTTAAAGCGCAAGTTTGAGCTAAGCATTTTGTTCCAACCCAAAATAAGGTGGAAACTCTTGGTTAAACCTAAATCATCATTATAGAAAGTGGTAATGCCAGTTGCGGTGTCTTCAGGAGCATAAAAATACAAGTAGTTTGGTTGGGTTTGCGAATGAATACCCGTTCCAAAATTCAATTGGCTATTATGCGATGTTTTGTACCTAAAACCCAAACGCGGTTCAATCAACGATGCAGCATTTCCAATGGAATAATAAGTGATATGCCAGCCCATGTTCATGCTCAACCTGGGGTTTAAATCTTTTTTCCATTGCAAATATGGTTGTGCCAAAAAGCTTCCTTCTTCAACATTCCATCGCTCATCATAAATCTGGCTAATGGGATAATTAATATGGCTTTCGCGCCTTAAACTATCATGAAAACTCATTCTATAATAGTCGAGCATTAGACCTGTTTTTAGCACGCTGCCCGGCTTCAATTTTTTGTATAATTGGGTTGAAACCGAGTATTTGGTTTCAGCAAACTTGTATTTCATAATGGTTTCGAGCTTAACCGATTTTGGGTCGAAACGCAAGGCGCTGTCACCATTTTCAACCACAAAAAAGGAGTCTCTATCATAAATGCGTTCGTGGTGCGCAATTACCTCTTGCCGCTGAACAGCCAAACTGGTTTTCCAAAAGGTGTTTTTGTTAATGGGGTAGGCATAGGTAGCGCCTAAAATGCCTACTCTACTGGCAAAATCTTGGTCTCTGTCGTTTTGGCCATAAAGCTCAAGAACCGGACGGTCTTGCTCGCTAATTACAATTTTGGTATGGCTAAGGCCACCAATGCCCCAAAAAGCCAGTTGCGCGCCATTCTTCTGCGGAAAATTCAACCTAAAAGTAGCGTCTTGATAAGTAGGAGATGAGTTGGTTCCAACATCAATGCCCATTGCCTGAAAAATAGAAATGGTAGAGTAGCGATAGTTAAACAAAAAAGAAGAGCGCTTGGCTTTTGAAAGAGGACCTTCAGCAAAAGCTTCTAAACCAAAAAGACCAATTTGTGTGCTTAACTCGTAGTTTTCGTTGTTGCCACTGCGCAGTTTTAAATCGAACACGCCGGCTGTGCTGTTTCCAAATTCAGCCGGAAAGGCACCGGTATAAAAATCTGAATTAGCCAGGGTTTTATTGTTGATGATACTTAACGGCCCGCCGTTAGTGCCCGGAATGGCAAAGTGACTTGGGTTTTGAAGAATTACGCCATCTACTTGCCAAATAACGCCTGCCGGAGAATTGCCACGAACCACAATATCGTTTCGTTGGTCGTCAGCTCCCATAACGCCCGCAAAGTTCGACGCCATTCTGGCGGGGTCTCCACGGCTGCCTGCATATCTATCAGTTTCGTCAACCGAGAAAGTTCTGGCGCTAACCGTAGCCATTTCGTTTGATACTTCGCCGTTGCGTTGTTCGCCGCTAATTACCACACCGGTTAAGGCTTGGCTATTTTCTTCAAGCTCAATGTTTAGCACCACTTCTTTGGCCGAAGTAATAATAATGTTGTTCAACACTTTGCTTTCGTAGCCAATGTAGGTAACCTTAAAAGTTTGGCGCCCAACAGGTATGTTTTCCAACCGAAAATTGCCCTGAGCATCGGTTGCAGCTCCGTTTTTAACTGCTCCATCTTCAAGAAACGAAACAGTGGCACCAATTAGCGGAAATTGGGTGGCGGCGTCAACCACTTTGCCCCGAACCAACTGGGTTAACTGTGCATGAGAAATATAAAATGATGAGAGAAAGAACAGCGAGAGTAAAACTGATTTCAACTTCATAGCCTGCCTTAATTAGAATAGATGGTAAATGTAGCAGTTTGAAATTATTAGCCATAGAACATGGCCGTGTTTTGTTTCTTTTGCTGTTGAATGCAAAGCCGCGCTCAAATAGAAAACTGGTTTCTTAAAAGCCATTCGCAACTTTTAGTTATGGTAGCTGCATCATTGGTTTTGGTGGCCAATTTTGTGTTTAACCATCCACCCATTTCCCTTTTTGACGATGCTGGATATGCTCACCTTGCACTTGGTTTGGTTGAAGGAAAATCTACATTTCTAGAAGGTCATAATTTTTGGTATAGGGTGGTGGTTTATTATCCACAAGCACTTTTCATTAAGCTTTTTGGGTTGAATAGATATGCGGTTCATCTATGGGGTTTTTTGGTGCAATTGGCTGCTGGTTGGTCTATTTTTTGGTATGCAAAAAAGCTGTTCAACGCCAATTCGTTCTGGATTGCAGCCATTTATTTGGTTTATCCCCTTTTGCTGAACCGAAGTTTAGACTACCAGGTAGATGTGCTGGTGGCCGCTTTTGGTAGTGTTGCCACTTTGGCGTTTGTTTATGGGCTGAAAACAGGAAATAACAAGCATGTAGTTTTAGCCTTGGCGCTTATTGCGCTGGGTTTTTTATGCAAATCGTCAATTGTACTTTTCGTATTGGCATGGCCAATTCTGGTTTTCAATGAGTTGAAGTGGGCTTCTAAATCTTTCTGGTTGGTTTTTTTGGGTGGAAGTATTGGGTTGTGGTTGCTTCTATGGGCATTGGGTTTAGATCCAATTACTCGCTACCAAGCCATTCAACAGAATTTCTTTGCCGAGCACGTTAACCAAACCTTTGCCAAAAAACTTGAACTGCTGCTTAAAAACAATCAATTATGGGGTTTGCTGCCAGCTTTGGGTTTAAGCGTTACCAGTTTGTTTAGTTCTAAAAATGAGTCAAAACCTTATGCCTGGTGGTTGCTAATCATGTTTTTTGGCTTGTTTTTTGGGCAACTCTCTTTTACCAATTGGGCGCCGTTGCCTTTTAATGAAAGGTTTTATACCATTTTTGTTCTGCCAATGCTTCTTGTTTGGCACAAACTAAACTTGGGCAAATGGAACATGGCCGTTCTGGCCATCTTAGCCGTTGACTTTACCTTTGGAACAGGCCATTTTTCAGCTAAATGGCTTTTGCTTTTTGTGGTTTTGTTCTCAATTATCTCACTGGCTTTTACTCGCGCATTATTACCTGCATTTTTTGCGGCTTTTTGCATGTTTTCGGTGTATGGCATAATAAATCGCCTATCAGATTTAGAAGCCCAGCAGATTAGAAATATAGCCCTTTCTGGCTCAGAAACGCTATATGTTGACAATAGAATTGCGACATTCAGTCGCCTGTTTTTTGAAGACCAACTGCCTCATTTTGAGATTAAAAACGTGAACGGTTTAACGGCTGAAAATGGAAATGTGCTTTACTGGCATAATGATTTTAGAGAACGCCAGTTTGCCAAGAAAGGGGAAATAAAAACCATTGATTCATTCATGGTTAAAGACACCATTTCATCTTTTGGAAAAAGCCATTTATTGCGCGTTTCAGCAAGAAAATAGACAACTCCCAGAAAGTACAACGGCACATTCCTACAAAGCCATTGCCTCTCCAAGAATTGTCTGTTTCTAGGTTAGGTTTTAGTCATAAGGTGCTCTGTTCAGAAGCGTATTTACAGTTACAGGTCGGTCATCTATAAAATGCATGCCGCCTAGGCTGTAGTTCCAAGTGTTACTCGTCACTACCCATCGGTTTAGTCTATATCCGCGGCCTACAGTTGTGAGACTTGCTGGATACTCTTCCGTTCCGTAGTAGTCCCTAATTAAAGGTAGTTCTTCATCTATAACCAATTTGGCTAGTGGAACTGACTCTGTCTGGAGATTAAAGGTAAGAGTAGGTGTCTGGTTTGCAGAAAAATGAAACGAAGTATCAACTCCAGTTACTCCTAAATTAATCTGAAAGTTTAGGCTATCTGGAACATCAATTTCAATTTTCCCTAACGAGTCTGTGAAAAGCACGTCTGAAAAACCTTGTGATGTAATTGATATTACAGCATATTCAACGGGTTTTTGCTCTTTGTCAACCACTTTTATTTTAAGCTTGGTTGTTTGGCAAAATGACTGCTTTGCTAGAGTAAGCAGAAAAATTATGGCAAAGACTCTAATCATAAGGCGCTTTATTTACAAGTGTGTTGAAAGTACTGGGTCGGTCATCCATAAAATGCATGCCGCCTAAGCTGTAGTTCCAGCGATTTCCGGCAGAACTTACATTGCCGTATCTGTCATGAAGTCGGCAAATGCAGCATCTGTCTTCTTCCATTTTATACTCGCTTGCTATTACCAATACCATAGATTCTAAATCAATGTAACCTATGGTTACTTCTTTTCTGTTTAGACCTTCGTTTACATTTACAGTAACTGTATCGCTTGTTCCTATGTAACTATAAAAGACTTGATAGTTTCCAGGAAATAAATCAGGTATAATGGCCAATCCATCTTCATTGCAATAAGTTTGGTAAACTGTCGAATCATTTTGAAGTAACTCAACCGATGCAGCAACACAAGGGTCGTTGCCAGCATCGCTTATGGTAAAAACCAAGGTGCCTTCTTGGGCCACTGCTTTCATAAAAAGTAGTGAGAAGAGTAATGTGAGTATTTTATTCATTTCTAAACCAATTATTGGTGAGTAATTGATCAAGAGCTGATCCTACCATAACGCCGGCTGTTTCTCCATAAACAGATTGTAAAGGAGGCGTAATTGGGAAACAACGGATACAACAAATTAATTTATCGCCAATTCTCACATCTCTGCGATTGATACCTTCAACTAGCTTAATTCCTTCTATTTCTTTCGATTGTCCAACATACGACACTTTTAAATCGTATTTACCTGGTGTTAAGGGAGTAATGGTTGCTTCTCCTTTAACGTTCGTAACTCCAACTGCTATTTGGGAGTTATTTTGAAGCACAAAGACTGTTGCTCCAATTGAAGGGCCGCCGCTGCCATAGGTTACACTAACTACTAACGTAGCATCTTGCGCCATCAAGTTTTTACTGCCTACTAAAAAGGCAAAAACGATAAGAAAATGGAGTACTGCTTTTTTCATAACTGTTCTTTTTTAAAGGTTGTTCAACCAATTGGTTTACTTAAACTACGGAAATGATTGTTTAAACACAAATTATAATGTACTGAAAATCAATTGGCTAATTGCGAATTAGATTTTCTTAACACTTCTAAATTGAGAGCGAACAGTTATGTATTAACACTTGATTGATTTTTCGACTGGCAGAAACATAAGTCATGCCCAAATCGTCAAAAAGTGAAGAAAAATGAAGTCAGGAATTTGGGCTTACTGGATTTCATATATGGTCTGTAACCAAATGCCAAGTATTGTTCTCAAAGCTTAGCGAGTATTCCCCTCCTAATATCAACGGCCAATTGTATTCGCCATGGCCAGCCTTAAAGCCAAATGCAACTGGAATGTTAAGGTCGGCAAATGTGCTTTTAACAACCTGCTGCCAGCTTTTATAGAAAGCAGTGTTATTGTCTTCAATCTCAGTAAAATCGCCAATCAAAACTCCTTTTAACTGGTTTAGCGCTCCACTGCGTTTTAGTTGCAAAAGCATTCTTTCAACCCGGTAAACGTATTCGCCCACTTCTTCTATAAAAAGAATAGAGTTGTTGAGATTGGGCATGGTTTCGGTGCCAATATGGCTAACCAGTGTGGCCAAATTACCGCCAATGAGTGTTCCCATACAGCTTCCAGTTTGGCAATTAAGAGTTGAATTCCATTCAAAATGTTGCGAATTCGGGCTTTCAAGAACTGAAAAGGCCAATTGAGCCGATTCTTGCCCAGCTTGGTTTTCCATTCTCAATGGCATTTCAGCATGAAGACTGGCAAAACCCATTGATTGCAATTGAACATGCAAATTGGTAACATCGCTAAAACCAATTATCCATTTGGGGTTTTTATAGAAGTTGCTCCAGTTTAGCAAATCAATAATATGAACCGCGCCATAACCACCACGAGCACACCAAATGGCTTTCACTATATCATCATCCAAAAACCGTTGAAACGATTCTAAACGCGCGTTTTCATTACCCGCAAAAATAGAATGAGACAAACCAATTGTATTGTCAACTATAACGTTAAACCCTTCATTTTCAATAAGATTAATAGCGACTTTTATTTCTGCATGGCTGATAGACCTTGCAGTTGCCGTAATAGCAATGGTATCTCCCTTTTTTAATGCCGCTGGAATAATCATTTGAGCAAATATCTTTAAAGTAGTGGCTTGTGGTGGTGCTTAGTTCTAACATCTGGGCTTCGGCTAGGCTCAGCCGTTGTGACTTAGGCTCCCTGCCCGTCCGGCAGGCGGGCGCTCAGTCACCGTGCTACTAACTAAAGTTGTCTGACATCTACAAGATGCCTGACAACTCGTTGCCGACAATCTTGATTACGTAAAACAGCAATTCAATTACCAAGTCATTTTTATTTGAACTAGCTGTTGGCTGAGCGAAGTAGAAGCCACTTTTTGGCCCGTTACCCTCGTACATTTGCGCCGAAATTTTCTTGTGAATGAAGTCTTTCAAGCGTCATACCATTACAGCTGCATTGCCTTATGCAAACGGTCCAATTCATTTGGGTCATGTGGCAGGAGTGTATTTGCCATCTGATATTTATGCCAGATACCTGCGTAATAAAGGCGAAGATGTGCTGTTTATATGTGGTTCTGACGAGAATGGAATGGCCATTACCCTTCGCGCCTTGAAAGATGGTGTAACCCCACAAGACATTGTAGATCGCTACCATCCCATGCTTCAATCTGCCTTGGCTGGTTTGGGAATTTCATTCGATCATTATTCCAGAACATCGTCATCAATTCACTACGAAACGGCTTCGGAGTTTTTTGCAAATATTGATGCCAAAGGCATTCTTGAGCAGAAAACTACCGAGCAGCTTTACGATGCTGAATACGACCAATTTTTGGCCGATCGCTATGTAAAAGGCACTTGCCCTAAATGTGGAAACGAAGGTGCTTATGGCGACCAATGCGAAAGTTGCGGTTCGTCTTTAAGCGCGCTTGAGCTAATTAATCCAATTAGTACGCTAAGCGGAAATAAACCTGAAGTAAAAACTTCAACCCATTGGTATTTTCCTTTAGACAAGTACGAAAACTGGTTAAAAGAATGGCTGCTTGAAGGTCATCAAGAATGGAAAAACAATGTGTATGGCCAATGCAAATCGTGGATTGACGGTGGACTTGCACCAAGAGCTGTAACTCGCGATTTAAACTGGGGCGTGCCAGTTCCTGCTAAAGGTGCAGATGGCAAGGTGCTTTATGTTTGGTTCGATGCACCTGTAGGATACATTTCAGCTACTAAGGAATGGGCTCAAGCAAGCGGAAAAGATTGGGAACCTTATTGGAAAGATGAAGAAACGCGACTTCTGCATTTTATAGGGAAAGACAATATCGTTTTCCATTGCATTTTTTTTCCTTCTATGCTCAAAGCGCATGGCGATTATATTTTGCCAGATAATGTGCCCGGTAATGAGTTTTTGAACCTTGAAGGCCTGAAGCTTTCAACCTCTAGAAATTGGGCAGTTTGGCTACACGAATACTTAGAAGATCTTGCTGGCAAAGAAGATGTGCTGCGCTATGTTTTATGCGCCAACATGCCCGAAACAAAGGATGCCGACTTTAGCTGGGCCGATTTTCAAGCCCGAAATAACAATGAATTGGTGGCCACCATTGGCAATTTTGCCAACCGTGTTTTTGTGCTCATTAAAAAGTATTTTGATGGAAAACTGCCTGAATTGGGCGAGCTTGATGATTATGATAAGGAAGTAATTAGAGCCATAAATCAAACGCCAGATTTTATGGCCGATTCTTTAGACCAGTTTAAGTTTAAAGAAGCGCTAAACCATTGGATGAATTTGGCTCGTGCCGGAAATAAATACCTGGCTGACACCGAGCCTTGGAAGTTGATTAAAACTGACGAAACCCGTGTAAAAACCATTTTGCATTTGGCTGCACAGTTGGTGGCCAACTTGGCCATTCTATCAGAACCATTTTTGCCGTTTTTTGCCAAGAAAGTAGGAAATACAACTGGAGTTGATGTTAAAGATTGGAATGCCGCTGGGTCTCATGAACTTATTTCAAGCGGAAAAGAAATTGAAAATCCAGGTCATCTTTTTGAAAAGATTGATGATGCAATAGTTGAAATTCAACGCAAGAAATTGGAAGAAAATAAAGCTAGTAACCAACCAGTTCACGAACAGCTAAAGCCTGAAATTCAGTTCGATGATTTTACCAAATTGGATATTAGGGTAGGAACCATTGAAGCCGCAGAAAAAGTGGCCAAAACCAAAAAGTTGCTGAAACTTACGGTAGATATGGGCTTTGAAAAGCGCACCATTGTTTCCGGAATTGCAGAATTTTTTAAGCCTGAAGATATTATTGGCCAACAGGTTAGCGTTTTGGTGAACCTTGCACCTAGAAAGCTGAAAGGCATTGAGTCGCAAGGCATGGTGCTCATGGCCGAAGATGCCGAAAAAGGGCTCGTTTTTGTTCAACCTTCACAAGTTATTCAGAGCGGGGCAATAGTTAGTTGACGTTTAGTCAATTAAAATTCAGCAATTTTGAATTGTTTAGTGCAATGAAACTACAAACAGGCAAATACATATTATTAATAGTTGGCGCAGTGGTTTTGTTGGGTGCGTGCCATCCAAATGGCAGTCAGTACCGCAAATGGGTAAAAGACAAAAAGGGCAAAGGGGTTGACCCAGGGCCACCCAATATGGTTTACATTCCACCTGGCAGCTACATTGCTGGCGAAGGCGTTGAAGTAGCCAAGTTTGCCGAACGATATACGCTTCCACACAAAGTTGAAGTAGAAGAATTTTACATTGACAGAACAGAGGTAACCAACATCTCGTATTTGATGTACGTAAAGAACCTGTTTAATCTTGGCGATGAAGTGGAATACCGACTTGCCTTACCTGATACGCTTTGTTGGCGAGAAATAACCCAGTATAACGATCCGCTTGTTTCACAATATTTCAGACATCCTTCTTACAGAAATTATCCGGTTGTGGGCGTTTCGTGGGTGCAGGCCATGCGCTATTGCGAATGGCGAAGTACCCAAGTAAAGGCGCTCGACTCTATGGGTCCTACCAATTGGGAAATTCGTCTTCCAACCGAAGAAGAATGGGAGTATGCAGCGTTGGCCAATATGAGTTATGACGAATTTGCGCTGGCAAACGAGAATCATTTCTCCATTCGTCAGCCGTCAGGGTTTGGCCGTGGAAAATTCATGCATAATTTCTTACGTCGTGGTGGCGATGCTGCTGGCGTTTCTCACCGACCTGATGATGCGGCCATGCATCCAGCACCTGTTTACATGTATCAGGTAAACGATTTTGGCTTGTATAATATAAATGGCAATGTGGCCGAATGGGTTTCTGATGAATACTCGCCCATAACCATTGGCGATATTATTCCTGAAGAAGATGATCTTTCTGATTTAAAGGAAGATACCACAGGTGCCATGGAAGGTTTTGTTGACCCAAATGCCACTTTCAATAAGATTTTAGAAGAATACGGAATTGAAAATCTCCGTGATCCAGGCGAAGAAAGGGTTTCGCTTGGCGAAGTAAAACGGGTTTATAAAGGTGCCAGTTGGAATGACCGTGCTTACTATTTGAACCCTGGTGTTAGACGGTTTATGGACGAACGCGAAGGAACCAGCTTTGTTGGTTTTAGATGTGCAGCCAACAGTACCGAAGCCGTTGAAAAAGCACAAACCAAAAGTGCAATTGCATTACCAGACAACAGCGGAGTAGGCGGTGCCGGCCAAATAGAATACTACGAAGAAGAGCCCGAAGAACCTGCTACCGAAGAATCGGAGCAAGAAACCAAAGAAGAGCGCAAGGCTCGTCTAAAGGCTGAAAAAGAAGCCGAAAAAGCCCGTAAAGCCAAAGAGAAAGAAGAGAAGAAGGAAGAAGAAGGGGGATGATAGTAAATCAATTATAATTTGAGCGAGAATCTCGTAAATATTAGCAATTGGAGGTCTGTTTCAATAGAGACTTATAAGTTAGTCTTGGATAAAGGTGAAGTGTATCTACAAGAAATATTAAAAGTTATTGATTATCAGCAAAATAAAAGTTACAGGCTCCTAACTTTATCTGTTACGATATTGGCTTCCATTCTGACCTATCTCGTCACAGTAGAAAACAAGTCTGAAGTGTTGGCAGTAAGCGCGTGTTTATCAGTACCATTATTGCTAATTAGTCTTTATTGCTGCTTTAAATCAACCCTCGCCATTGTAATAGTACTTCCAGGACATGAGCCAAAGAAGCTATCGCAATTGATTCTTCCTGACAAGTCTAATGGATGGCATCAGAAGGCCATTTACAACGATTTATTGGAGAAATGTCAAAAAGCAATTGAACATAATGAAAGGGAAAACAGAAAGCTCTCCAAGAATAACTCCTATAGCATTTGGAGTCTAGTTTTACTTCTCACTACTCCTTTGATTTCCTTTCTTTTTGAGATTTTTGGGCTGATTTGATTTCAGTGTCTAAAGGTTTGGTGCTTTCGCCCTTAATCATTCTCATAGGATCATCACTCCTTGGTGGTTTTTCGTCCTCTTTTTCTTTTGACATCTTTACACTATTTCCTCGAAGTTAACGAACGAAACAATAAAAGCCCCAAAACAAACGTTCCAGGGCTTTTCCTTTATGGTAAAAAGTTACTTTCTATCTAGAAGGAGCAGGTGCTTGAACACCATTGCTTTCAGCTTTGTTAGGCTTGGCTGCTGGCTCAATTACTTTCATTTCTTTAATAAGTCTGTTGCAATCAGCAAACTCATCAATTACCCATAGCACGTAGCGAATATCTACGCTAATGGTTCTGTTGTAGGTTGGCATCACCAAGAAATCGCTGGTGGCGGCTTCCCAGTTGCCATCAAAGGCAATTCCAATTAAATGGCCTTTGCCGTTAATTACCGGGCTACCTGAGTTACCGCCAGTAATGTCGTGGTTGGTTAAGAAACAAAGAGTCAATGAATCATTCACCCCATAACGACCAAACTTGTGGTTTTTGAACATATCTAGCGTACGGTCGCTGTTTTGGAATTCAGGATCGTTAGGGTTGTTTTTTTCTAGCACACCGTGGTGAGATGTTTTGTAAGTATAAAAAACACCATCTCGCGGTTGGTAAGGAATGATGGTTCCATACGTTAAACGCATAGAAGAGTTGGCATCTGGGTAAAAGCTCTTGTCGCTTTTCATTTTCATTAATGCTTCAAAGTACAATCTTCTATGTTTGCTTAGGTCTTTATAAGCGGCGCCAGATTGTTGAGCCAAAGCTTGGTAAGTGTTGTAAATATTATCACACAACTGCACAAAAGGATCTTTCAAAACCTTTGATGCTTTGAATTTGGCCATCATTTTGTCAAACTTCTTTTGGTTGTAAATAAAAGATTTATCTAAAATAGCATTAACCGCATTTTCAATTTCTGTCAGGTCATCGCCATCGCCAGCATACATGGCAGTTAAAAAAGCAGGGTGGCTTTCTTTTTTATGCTTTTTGTACATCATTTGGCAAATTGAAATGAGCATTTCGCGCTCGTGTGGGTAAGCATTTGGCCATGATTGGTCTGTAACGGTGTTTAGGTCGAACAAGTTGGTTTTAAATGTGTTAACCGATTCGAGCAAGCCACCAAGTCTTCTTTCAAGAGCTTCTTTTTGCG
>JAGQWA010000360.1 GCA_020437725.1 Bacteroidota bacterium
GCAAGTACCAAGGCGAATAAAACGCAAAGCTTTACGCTCTTCTCTGGCTGTTCGGGTTTCTAAATCATAGTTGGCTAAAATGTCTAGTTCGTTGAGAACAATATCTATGTTATCAGTTCCAATTCCGGTAGAAATTACCGAAACTCTTTTGCCTTTGTAGTAGCCCGTATTGGTTATAAACTCACGCTTCTGTTTTCGAATTTCCACTTCATCAAAAAAGCTTGAAATCTGCTCCACTCTTGCTGGGTCGCCAACTAGAATTATGCGGTCGCCAATTTCGTTTGGCAACAGGTTAAGGTGATAAATGCTTCCGTCGGCATTTAAAATGAGTTCTGACGGTGCTATGGGTTCAGACATGGCGGCAATTTAGAACTAAAGCCGAGTTTAAAACCTGAAATGGGTGTTAAGAAAATGCCCATGAATGAGGGGTCATGGGCATTTAATAACGACTAAACAACTTGCAGGCGGCAGCTGTCGTAAACTGCCTTAGGCTAAAACTTCTGAGAAAAGGCGGTGCTTCAAATCCTATTTCCCTAAAACAGACCCAAGCACCGGCCCTTTCTTGTGTGTTGCCGCGGCTGCGGTTTGCGGCCAACACTGGTAATGTTTACAATTAATATTCCAGCCTTAGGTGTTTTATAACAAGCCTAGTAAATGAGTATTTTTTTTAAGCAAGCCATAAGTAAACAGCACTAAAATAGAAGTGAAACAAAATGGCTGTTTTTCACTTTTGGCAAATCGGGAAATTTAATTCCAATTTCTAGTTCATCGAAATGAGAAAACTATTTCAGTAGTTAGGCATTCTCAGCTTGAATTTAGAAGCAATTTTGACACATCTAACTTATAGTCAGAATATTTTGATTCTTAACTGTATACATAAAAATCGCCCACTCGTATTAACGTTAAAGCAGAATATGATATAATTTTTGTCGGTAAAGGAATTATGCGTAAATAAATATAAAGGCAAGACATAGACCACTTATCAAAAAGATTAATTCAAGTAGTTTACTCTCAGTTTGCACAATCACTATTGAGCATCTGTGATTCATTTTTCTTTTATCTATGTAAGCCAGAAATATGATCACATACACTGGATGGATGTGCGTGTGTCATGTCTGATTTGAAAGATTCTTAAGGTTCATTTACAAATATTTGGTCATATTCATCACGGCTCAATACGGTGTCATATCCTCCTACTGCTTGTCCTTTGTGCCGGTTTATTCCTGTGTATTCCAAACTTGCGTCTTCATAGCGCTTGAACTTATAAACGGCATCATTCATCAGAGCAGAATTGAAAACGCCAAGGCTTACCAACAATTCAAAGTCTTTTACATTCAAGCCTGTTACTTTTTTGAAAAGACCTGGTTCTAGTTGCGTGATGACGTCTTTCAAGGTATGTTCTCTGTAATCTGTTAAGTACATGAAAACAGGAATCCGAGTCGCAAACTTGATGAGCTTTTCCTGAATTTGTTTTCTCAAGCTTTTGTATTCCTTTTCTTCGTCTGTTAGTTCCTTTTTTTCCTTTTTGGTCATCTCCTCATCGTTCTTCTCCTTCTTGGCTTTTTTGATCGCTTCGGATTTGTTGATGATGGTTTCTATGTCTTGGTTCAAGGATCTGAATCCTTCAATGCTCATTAGTGCAGCTAGGGCATCAGGATTATTTTTGATGCGTTCAAGCGTTCCGTTATCAACATTTACAAGTAATGCAGATTCCCATCTTCGAGCGAGCAAAGTTGCAGTTGTACCACTCATAGCAATGTCCAGAACACCTGCTGCATCTACTTGCTTCATGGAACTACCGTCATAGGCAAGCACTGGCAAGAAGTGAATGAACTCCGCAACGTTTTTCTCGGGATTGGATTCATTTACGTTCAAACGACAAGCATAGTCAGCAACCTGACTTAATGCTCTGTTTGGGGCAAAGTCAAAAACGTAGCATTCTTTTTTGATGATTTCTGTTTTGTTAGGCGATTCTCCATCTGGATTTTTGATTGCCCAAGGCGATTGCACCCTAAATGCTGCCTGAAAATAAGTTTCTGGACTAGATGAATTTCGTAGCATGAAAATACCTGTCCATGGTTTTACGGTTACGCCTGTGGTCAACTTACCGCAGGAAAGCGTGATAGTTTTGGTTTCTAACGGATTGTCCATTGCATCCAAAACAGGTGGAAGTGCTTCCACACCAATTCCTGCTTGCGTACCCGCAGCTACCACCACTTTGTAATCGTGGTAAAAGGTATTGTTGGGTCTTGCCATTAGGTTTTTCATGGCGTGGCAAGATGCTACACTTGGTAAAAACCAAAAGGTATGATTGAGAATACTTAGTAAGCGAGCATCTGAAAAGGGCATAGGCGGTTTCTTGGCACCAAGCTTTAAATCATCAACAGTGGTTTCTAAAAAGCTACCACGAATAAGATCTAACCATTTCTGTACATAGCTTTCCATTCTAAAACGTGCTCCCTCGCCAATACCTGTAGCTTCAAAGAATACGTTCAAGTCAAATTCATTGAACTCACCACCAATTGCTACTTGTTTTATGGAATCTGGCATTTGGTAGGTGAGCATTACCATTCTTGGTAGGCTCTCATACGGATTGTCAGGTCCTCTCCATTCTTCTTTGGCTCGTTGTTCATCTGAATAGGTCCAGTTGAATATCTGCTCTTCGATAAACTCGCCCGAAGTGATGGCCCTGAAGGGTGTCCCTGACAAATACAAAAAGCCATTGGTGGTTATCGGAATCATGTCTTCATCGAAATAGTCAATGCCTTCGCCTTCACCAAATTTGACTTCTTTATCATCCTCCGATTCAAACAAGTCTTTTGCATTTTCGCGCCATGCACCATAGTGATATTCGTCAAAAACCACACAATCCCAATTGGTGGCATGTACCCATTCGTTTTTGGTTTTGATACCACCTGTAGAGGTGTTCTTTCCCAAATAATCCTGAAACGAACCAAAGCAAACAAAAGGCTTGCTAGGGTCTATGTCTTCGTAGGATAAGCCGTTTCTACTCACAAACTGCCAACCTTGAAAATCTACATGGGTAAGTAAGTCTTCTTGCCAGGCACTTTGTACGGCTGGTTTAAAGGTGAGCACCAATATTTTGGTCCAACCTTGTTTTTTGGCGAGTTGATATGTGGCAAAGGTTTTACCGAATCGCATTTTGGCGTTCCAAAGGAAGTGCGGTGTTTTGTCTGGATTTTCGCCTTTGTAGCTTTCAAAGTAGCGGGCTGTTTTATTTACTGCTTCTTCCTGCTCAGGACGCATTGAAAAATCTTTGTCTCGGCTTAGTTCATAGCTTTTGCCATCTCGAACTGCTTTGATAGCACTTTCTACTTCCCTTTTGGTGCATACAAACCACTCACCATCGGGGTTTTTAATGCCTTTTTTACGAAGGTATTCATGCACTTCATAATCCCGAAAACTAGAACCATCATTGCGCATGGCAGATTGCTCTACCACAATTTTGAAAGCCGACCGCGCTGCACCAATTTGCTCCTTAATGCGCTGCTGTGCCTTTCTATTGGTATCACCCACTTTTAACTGTCCCTTGCGGCTGCTGTCGTTAGGCAACTCATAAGCGTAAATGGTGGGCGTTGCGGCTGATTTTTTTGG
>JAGQWA010000361.1 GCA_020437725.1 Bacteroidota bacterium
CTTAGCCAGATATCATACTGAACTTGTAAATCATCTTGAAGTGTCCACTCACCATTTGGGTTGTAGCTGCCTCTAAAGTCTAAATATTTAGGCACCACTCCTTCTGTTCTAACTACATTGCCTGTTTTGGTACCATCTAGGTATAAATATGTCCAATGGTTCCATGTCATGTTTTTGTCTAGAATCATTGATCCGTAAATTGACATGTTGGTACCGGCAAACGACGGATAGTTTACGTTGTTCCACACCATGCTATTGCAATAAGCATAGCGATCTACATTCACTTGCTGACCTGGTGCCGAAAATGAATTGGCATCAAAATATACATTATCTCCAGGCCCAGGTAAACATGATACCCCCGGGGTGCCACCGCTTGATGTTGCCCAGTTGCTTTTATCTGTCCAGTTTCCGGTTCCGCCCACCCAATAGTAGTTTATTGGTGAGTAGGTGTTCCAAATTATGTTTCCGGTGTTATTGGCTAAGTCAACGCCATTATATACAACCACATTACCCGAGCCGTTTGAGTTTATATTTACCAATGTGGCATTTGTAATATTGAGTGTTCCTGAAACATTCAGGTAGGTAGGGTTTGTGTTTAGGTTGTATTGCCTAATTTCTGTCCATTGGTCGCAACTTCCTGTTATGGTTCCATTGGCAATATCTTGGGTATGACTTTGTGGCATTTCCCATCGGTAAATATTGTTCATGGTCATTGATGTGTTGAAATTGTGGCTACCTTCAAAGCGAATAATTGGTCTGTTTTCGCCATTGCCACTTACACTAAACTCATCAAAAGTTTGGGTATTTCTAAAGTACCAAGTGTTGTTTAGCCAGCCAGAATAGGTTTGGGTTGCAGTAAATTTTCTAAAGGTGTTGTTGCCTCTAAAATCTGTATAAACCGCACTGGCCGATGTAATAGTAAAATCCCTAAATGTGCTGTTATACTCTAGCAAAGCTCTTCTGTTGGTTGAGCCAGTACCGGTAAAATTCATGTGCACATCGTTGTATGTTTTATTTCCACCTTGTAGGTAAAAATCTGTGTTGCCTTCAAACAAAATGTTAGCCTGATCCATAATCAGGGTTATAGCGGTTGAAGGATAAATAGACCATTGTTGGTGAACGGTAATTAATTGTGTACCAGTAAAATCAATTGTACAAGTTGCACCGGTCCAATTGTATAATGAATACACATCAAGATCAAATCCATTAGATTTAAACTTTCCGTAATAGGGTCTAAACCAACTTGTACAGGTTAGTTTATCTTGAAGTATCCACTCGCCAGAAGAAACATTTTGGCCTTGTAGGTATATTTCTGATGTAATGGTATTACCAGCGGTTTTTATTTTATTGCCAGCATCTGTTGCTTGAAAATACACCGCGCCACTTTTGTTCCAGGTCATGTTGGCTTCGAGAATCATGTCGCCATAAATGTTTAGTGGCTCATTTCCGCTTAAACCAGCACCTGCTGTTACGCCATTCCAATTCATGTTGTGGCACTCAGCAATGGCGCTTACTGTGCAATATTGGCCACTTGCGGTAAATGAGTTGGCATCAAAAATTACATCGTCTATTCTTGAAGGAATTGCACAAGTGCCCGGTGTGCCACCAGATGCATTTGACCAGTTTGCGGCTACATTCCAGTTGCCGTTTCCACCAATCCAATAAAATGTAGTAGGTGGAATGGCGCTAATATTCCATCCGTTAACATTTCCAAGATTAATTGTGCTGTTGGCATTAAATGTTGCTCCTCCACTGGCAGCACAATCTTGAAGCAGCATCCAATCTCCAGAAACAGTTCCCGAAGCTTGGTTCCAATAAAAAGGTGAGCCAACAGATGTAGAATTAACAAGAATGGTGTTGTCGCACAACCCCACAATTGGATCAACTGTAGTTGTTTTTAAGGTTCTAAATGCTCCAAACGTAAATGATGAAATGTGGTTAAGGTCAAGATTTGTAATGGTGTGGTTACCATTAAGTTTAATTTTTGGTCTTGAGTTTCCGTTTCCTGTTACTGTAAAATTTCCAATATTATTGGTGTATCCATTCATTAAAAGATTCTCGGCTCTAGTAGAATTATATGATGTTGTGTTCTCATACTTAAAAGATGTTGCTGTTACGTTGCCATACCATTCTACATAATAATTGCCCGGCACTTTAATATCAATATTTCCAAAAACTCCATCATAGGTAGCATAGATTCTAACATCGCTGCTGCTGTATTTGCTTCTAAAAATTACATCGTTGTAGGTTATGTTGGTTCCGCAATAGAAATAAGTAGAATAACCGCCAGTGCCATTATCGAACTTTAAGTGACAATTGCCCCAATTAATTGTTTTGTTGGTGGTAGGGTAAATCTGAACTTGATTTCGAACATGAACCGTGTCTGTTCCAGAAAAATCAACGTGGCCAACGCCCGAATCCCACATATATAATACTGCCGTTTTAACACCAAACCCATTAGAAACAAACTTGTTTCTATAAGCATAAAAGGTATAATTGGTCATGTCTAAATCATCTAGCAGGGTATAAGTTGTTCCGTAGTTGTTTTCGTCTAGATAAACATTTCTAAAAACATTTCCGCCAGTTCTAATAAAGTAGTTGCCTTGGCTATTGCACCTTAATCTTAATTCTGCATTGTGATTAACTGTGGCTGCGGCGTCATATTCAAAACTTCCGTTATATACAAAAATTCTGGCTTGAAGCTCGGCGCTGGCATTGGCGTTTACTTTAAATGAGCCATTATAAAGGTAAAAATCCCAGTCGTTATTATAGAAATAGTTTGTAGCAGTAACCTCGCAATTGCCTTGGTGAAACTGCATATTAGCATAGTAATTATAAAAACTGGCATTAGTGCCGGTGTATTTTAGTGTTCCAGAATAGATATAAAGGTCGCCGCTATACTTTCTAAAATAAACGTCGGAACCAAGATTTAGGTTACCACCTGTTATATAAACATTGCCGCCGCTCTTGTTATAATACGCACCATTCAAAAGGTTTACTGAGCCATTTGTGAGTTTTAAATTGCCTGATGGGTGTTCAATATCAATGTCGCCATCAATGGTCATGTTTCCTGCCACTTCTAAGCCGGCGTTCATTTGAAAGTTTACACCTGCTGGCAAATTGCTGGCTGTAAAATTGTTACAAAAGCCTTCAAACGAAATGGTCATGGTTTCTGTGCTAGAACCAAAAGAGTTGGCATCAAAAATTACATTATCATTTGTTGAAGGAACAATGGTGTGCATGGTAGTGCCGCCTGATGTGGTAGCCCAGTGATTGGCAATATCGCTCCAATCGCCGGTTCCATTAACCCAATAATAATCTACTGCGCTTGCCTTTAACCCAAAAAGGCATAAAACGCCAAAAAGGGCCATTGCCCTTCTACCCATAATTGTGTGTTTAAAGTTAACCATAAAACCTACTTTAATTTACTTAATGCTTATTACTACTACTGCCGTATTTCTTTTTTCTAATTCTTGATCGTCGTTTCCCATTCTAAAGGCCACTAGGTAATTTCCGGCGCCAAGACCCTGTATGGTAATTTCACCATTTGGCTTCACTTTCGAATCGTTGTCGCCAAATGGTTTGCTGTATGAAAAACCG
>JAGQWA010000362.1 GCA_020437725.1 Bacteroidota bacterium
CTCGTTTTTCGGTTACTTTAATAATATGGTAGCCAAATTTTGTTCTCACTGGCCCTACAATTTCTCCTTGTTTGGCATTATAAGCCGCATTTTCGAATGGATATACGGTATTAAAAACAGAGAAATAGCCAATGTCTCCGCCTGTTTTTTCAACTGTTGGTTCTTTAGTGTATTTGGCATATTTTCTTGCTACCGTTGCAAAATCATTTGCTTTTAATGCTTCGTTCTTGGCCTTTAACGCTAAGTTAAAAGCTTCTAAAGTATCTGATGGAAACGCGTCTTCAGTCACATCAATTAAAATATGACTTGCCCTAAGAATCCAATGCATTCTATCATAAGCTTCTTTTTTAAGCTTTTCGGTTACATTCTTATCTGTTAAATAGGGTTGTGCCAGTTGGTTACGGTACATATTGTACTCTTTAACAAACTTGGCAGTAGTATCTAAACCTTGTGCTTTGGCTTCTTGTACTTTTAATTTGAATTTAATGTAAAGCTCTAAATATTCGTCTAAACTTTCTCGAGTGTATAGTTGGTCGTTGTTGGTTATTGAGTTATTCTTTTCATAGATGTATTTAAACTCATCTAGTGTAACGCTTTCGTTTCCAACTTTAAAAAGAATGTCTTCTGACTGTGCAAATAGGCTGCTATTTGCAACCAAAAACAAAATCAAGAGTGCTAGGTTTTTCATGGTCTTACTGTGATTTCTAAAACAACTGGCAAATGTAAACTCACAATGGCTATTTGCCTATTTAGTTGGCTGGTTATGTAATGTTATATAATTTGAAGTTTTGGTTATATGTAAGTCAATAACCTTAAGGCAAATTAAACTTACTAAAGAGGTTGAAACAACATGATAAGGTTTCTTAACATGCCTGCAAATTTGATTTGCTGTTGCGCTTCCCTTTTGTTTTATGAACTGTAACAATTGTTGCTCGAACGGCAATATCTTGCTGTGGGCAGGACTTGCGCTCTTAAGCTGTTGTTGCACTCTAACCCAAAGAGAATTGGCAGCAATGTTTTCATCATTAATTCTAATAAAAGCCTTTTCTTCATTTTGACCGCCTACCCATTTAAATGGTTTATTTTTTTGATTTGGTGGAATATAAGCTTCAATTATAGGCTTACCGCTTATATCCCATTGGGTAAATTGATATTCAATTTCTGGAATTATATGCTTTGTAATTGCTCGCTGCAGCACGTATAAATCTTCTTGCACATTGGCTCCTTTTATGCTTCCATTGTCTTTAACTCCCACTAAAAGACTTCCACCATCGGCATTTGCAAATGCCACCATCGAAATGGCTATTTTCTCGGCACTGTTTATAGCGTATTTAAAATCAAGCACTTGGCTTTCTCCAAGCTTAATTGCACGCATTAGATTATTGACTGAACTAAACTGAGTCAAAACAAAAAATTAAGAAAAATGAAATTTAAGGGTGAATATAAGCGGGAAATAATACTTTTGTGCCCGCAAAATGGTGAGTGTAGCTCAGCTGGTTAGAGCGCTGGTTTGTGGATCCAGAGGTCGCCGGTTCGAACCCGGTCATTCACCCACCAAAACCGACTCAGAACGAGTCGGTTTTTTGTTTTTAACCAAGTCGTTAAAAATTTGGCACATAAACTCAGTGTGCCTGGTATAATTAAATAATCTATAACCTGTTTTTTGGCCTTCTAATCCCATCTCAGACCACAAATCATAGTTATTATATCTTTCCAATATTGCTTCTGCCAATTGACTTACATTTTCAGCTTCGATAATTTTCATGTCGAGCCCATTGGTAAAATAATAATCAATATCTGTTACGTTGGTTGAAATTACTGGTCGGCCAGTAGCTAGGTATTCTGCCAATTTAGTTGGAAAACCATAATTAGCATATGGGTTATTGAGCCTATTCATTAACAGCAAATCGCACTCACCCAACAATGCGGGAATGTCTTTGGCATACACCTGTCCCGTAATTTCAATATTTGGATGTTGATGACTTAGGCCGTTTTTAGCTAAGCAGGCATTTAAATCGAATGACTTGTTTTGATAGCCAATTAACCTCAATTTTAACTTAGCATTTTGCTTCAATGCTTTTGAAAACGCTTCTATAATTTGTGGAACACCGTCTTTATAACCAAAAGAGCCAATATAACCTATGGTATTTGTTCTCAAATTGTATTTTACACCAAACCTTGAAGGATCGTAAATTACCGGTAACAGCGAGATTTTTTCAGTTGGAACTCTTTGAGAATAGTATTTTTTAAGTCTTCTTGATATCACTATCACTCTGTCGCACAGATAAGATAAATTCTTTTCTATTAATCTGTAGGCCCCTTTAGAAATCCAATATTTAAATCCTGAACCTTCGCCTTGTGCCAGGCTATGAAATTCTGTTTTTTCTATAACAACTTTAAATCCAAGAGCTTTTGAGTAAAGAATAATTGGTCCGGCAATTAAAGCTTGCGGGCCATAGAAGTACATTATATTTTCTGTTCGGTTTATCGTAAAGAGCAATTTATAGGCATTAACCCAGCTCAATATCAGCATTTTAAATCTACCAAAAAATCTTTTTGATCGAATTACCCTTCCACATAAATAATTGAACTCAATTCCTTCATGTATTCCTTTTGAATCAGAATTTATTCCATTATCATTAAACTCGCTTGGTAAAATAAAATGAAAAGTATGGTTTACCCCTTGTTTTTTTAACCCCTTTCCATAGCATATAAACCTGGAGTTGGCTCCATTACCTTCTCTAAAATCACCTGTTGTAAAGAAGTGAATATGCATACCTTTTAAGCGGTAGTTTTTTCTTTGTCTAAAATTGAAAACTTAGAGTTGTTCGAAATAAATTCTGGAACAATTTCTTTCATTTTACCTACCATTTCAAATTCATCGTCGGTACTCGAAATTCCAACAAGATCGTTTAATGCTTTGTTTATGGCATCAAATTCATATTCTCTCACCTTTGCTATTAAAATTTTATGATGGTGAGTAGGCAGTGTATTCTCTTCGGTACTTAATAGTTCTTCTCTAATCTTTTCTCCTGGTCTTAGACCAGTAAATTGAATTTGTATGTCTTTTCCTGGTTCAAACCCAGAAAGTCTTATCATTTTATTGGCTAGGTCAACAATTTTCACATCTTGACCCATATCAAATATAAAAATCTCACCTCCTTTTCCCATTGTTCCAGCTTCTAGAATTAATTGACATGCTTCTGGAATGGTCATAAAATATCTTGTAATTTCAGGATGTGTTACAGTTATTGGGCCACCATCTTCTATTTGTTTCTTAAAAAGCGGAATTACAGACCCGTTTGAACCTAATACATTTCCGAATCTAGTAGTAATATATTGAGTATTGTTGCTCGAATTGCTTAATAATTTGGCATTTAAAGATTGAACATAGATTTCTGCAATTCGTTTAGAAGCACCCATTACATTGGTTGGGTTTACGGCCTTGTCGGTAGAAATCATTACAAATTTTTTAGCCGCATATTCAGATGCCAAATTGGCCACGTTCATGGTACCTAAAACATTTGTTTGTATTGCCTGCGCCACATTTTCTTCCATCATGGGAACGTGCTTATAGGCAGCTACATGATAAA
>JAGQWA010000363.1 GCA_020437725.1 Bacteroidota bacterium
TGGTGCATTAGAGATTTAGTGTGTTGGTGTTTTAGTGTTTTAGTGTTTTAGTGTTTTAGTGTTTTAGTGTTTTAGTGTGTTAGACTAATCATTCAACATTAAATATACTCAACACTCAGGACTCAAAACTCAAGACTCAAAACTCAACACTCAAGACTAGTGATAATCATAGGGATTTGGAAGGTGCGGATATACTTCTTCGTAAGCACGTTTTACCATCGCTACCAATTTGGTTCTGAATTCGTTCATGTTTTTGCGCTGTGCGGCTGAAATGAAAACGACTTCTTGCACTTGCTCGTTTTTAAAACGTTCGTTTAGCTCTTGCAAATTGTCTTCGAACGAAACATCGCTAAAAAGCTCAAGTTTTTCCCTGAACAAATCAAGCTTATTGCATACCAAAAGAATCGGTTTGTCTTGAGCACCAAGTTCATTTAGAGTTTTGGTAACTACTTCTAAATGATGATCGAACATATTGTGCGATATGTCGATTACATGCAGCAGAATGTCGGCTTCCCGCACTTCATCAAGCGTTGATTTAAAAGACTCAACCAAATTATGTGGCAACTTTCTTATAAATCCAACAGTATCTGAAAGCAGGAAAGGAACTCGATCAATCACAATTTTTCTAACCGTGGTATCAAGCGTTGCAAATAGCTTGTTTTCGGCCAGAATTTCAGAATCGCTAAGCAAGTTCATGATGGTTGATTTGCCTACGTTGGTATATCCAACCAAGGCAACTCGCACTTTTTCACCACGTTGTTTGCGCCTTGTAATTTCTTGCTGGTCAATTTTAGCAAGCTTCTTTTTTAGCAGACTTATATTGTTTCGAATAATTCTTCTGTCGGTTTCAATTTCACTTTCTCCAGGGCCACGCATACCAATACCCCCTTTTTGGCGAGAAAGGTGAGTCCACATTCTGGTTAGTCTTGGTAAGGTATATTCAAGCTGTGCCAACTCTACTTGTGCCTTAGCCTGTGCAGTTTGGGCACGGTAAGCAAAAATGTCGAGAATGAGATTGGTTCTGTCTAGAATCTTAATATCATTCGGAAACTCTTTTTCAATGTTTTTGATTTGCGATGGCGACAATTCATCATCAAAAATCACCATATCGGTTTCATTCTCTGTGGCGTACTCAACAATTTCGGTAAGTCTGCCAGAGCCCACAAAGTATTTTGGATGTGGTTTAGGAAGCTTTTGCGTAAAGCGCTTTTGGGTTTCGGCTCCGGCTGTTAATGAAAGAAATGCCAATTCGTCAAGATATTCATTGCAAAGGCTTTCGGTTTCTCCAGGTTTTATAAGGCCTACTAATACTGCTTTTTCCAGAGTGGGTATGTGCTTTTAGTTAATTGAAGGCGCGAAACTAGTGGCTAAGCCAATATTTTTGTCATAATGAAACAAGAGAAAGGCCTTGTTCTAAAATCAACTGGCAGTTGGTACCAAGTTTTGGCTCAAAATGGCGAATTGGTAGAACTGCGTTTAAAAGGCAAAATCAGGTTAAAAGGGCTAAAGTCAACCAACCCAATAGCGGTTGGCGATTATGTGCTTTATGATCCCGAAACCTTTACAATTGCTGATATTGAGCCACGAAAGAACTATCTAATTCGACGCTCAAACAACCTTTCTAAGTACTCTCACATTATCGCCGCCAATTTAGATTTGGCCATTGTGGTCGCTTCATTTAAAGAGCCCAGAACATCACAAGGTTTTATAGACCGTTTTCTGCTTACATGCGATGCCTATGACGTGCCAGCCATTGTGCTACTAAATAAGATTGACCTATTGGAAGAAGAAGAGCTTCTTGATGCAGCTGATTTTTTGGGTATGTACGAAGAAGCGGGTTATCCAGTTCATAATATTTCAGCCAAAACTTATGATGAATGGGAGTGGTTTGAAGAATTGCTGAAAGACAAAACCGTGCTCATTAGCGGCCATTCAGGTGTTGGCAAGAGTACCATCATTAATAAGCTTATTCCAGAAGTTGAAATTAAAACCGGCGATATTTCTGAAGTAAACTACAAAGGCAAGCACACCACCACCTTTGCCGAAATGCATGTTTACGCCCCAAATTCCTACATTATTGATACACCTGGCATAAAAGACTTTGGCTTGGTCAACATGGAAAAGCAGGAGATAAGCCATTATTTCCGCGAAATGGCACCGCTAATTGCTGATTGTAAATTCAGTAATTGTTTGCATGTTGAAGAACCAGGTTGCGCCGTAAGAGAAGCCGCAGAGCAGGGTGGAATTGACCCCAACCGCTATTTCTCGTATCTCAACATAATTGAAGGAGATGAAGAGCTAAATACGCCTGATTATGTGTGGCGGAAGACGGTTCCCGGGGGTTAGTTTTGAGTGTTGAGTTTTGAGTGTTGAGTCTTGAGTGTTGAGTCTTGAGTGTTGAGTATTTCTATCGTGTATTCACTATTTGAATTCCAGAATTGGAATCTGATTCAACCAATTAAAAAAGTTTTTAACCATTCTAAAAACTCGATTAGGTTAATTGAATAAGAAAAATCAGGCTTAGGTTTGGAAACAAATTATGTGAATTATGAAACTCTTATTTTCTCTCCTTTTGTTAAGTATTTGTGTAAATCTTAACGCTCAATGGATAAAACTAAAACATAATTGTCCTGATTCAAATTTTACAGAGGTACAATTTGCTGATAGAGCCACAGGATATTTAGTTGCCGAAAAAAACAGACTTTATAAAACACTTGATTCCGGTAAAACATGGACTCAACTAACATTACCTGAAAATTCTCAAGTAGTTAAACTGTTTCATTTTTCTTCAAATGGAACTGGATTTATTGGGGCTGGTCCATGGACACCAGTTGCTGCCGAAGTTTTTAAAACAACTGACGGAGGCCAATCTTGGCAATCGGTATTTAATCCAGAAAATTTTCAACGCGATAATTTTATAACAGGAATTGACATTCTCTCTGATTCAGTACTATTTGTAAATAGTTTCGATAGCCTAAGAAAGTCTTCAGATGGTGGTGAAACATGGGTAACTATTGGAAAAACCTTGGGTAGGAAAATTTATTTCGCAAATGAAAACATTGGGATTTCTACAAAAAACCGAGATATATTCAGTACATCAGATGGTGGAAAAACCTTTTCTCCGCCCTTTCAAATGGCTTCGAATTATCAAATAATGGATTTGAGTTTTGCTAATGAAGAGTTTGCAATTGCCGTTGCTTCCTTTTCTATTCCAGGAGGCAATAGTTCAGTTATTTATAAAACCAATGATGGTGGCGTAACATGGGATTTATCTCAGCTCATATCAAGTGAATATTTCGATGAACTATGCTTAGTTAATAAAGAAGTAAGCTTTATGTATGCGAGTTATGGATATGAGAAACTTTATTATACTAAGAACGCTGGCAAGTTTTGGGAAACTTATAATGAATTTGAAGGTAAAATATCATCAATAGATTTTGTGGACAGCCAGCATGGATGGGCGGTAGGTACCCATATTTATAAAACAAAGAATGCTGCCGGACTTATCAAAAATTCTGTTTCTAATCCGATAGAAAAATCACTTTGTTTTTATCCAAATCCTGCCAATAACCACATCAATTTGGAGTTT
>JAGQWA010000364.1 GCA_020437725.1 Bacteroidota bacterium
CGAATTCAGAGAAGCGCAATTGAATCTACTCAACGCACAAGTGCAAGAAAACCTAGCGCTTATTCAAGCCAAAATTTCAGAATACGAACTTTTAAGGCTGAGTGGGGAGCTTGTAAAGGCCGAATAGTAATTTGAAAATTTGAAAATGTGGCAATTTGAAAATTGGTCGCTTCGCTCAATTCGACAATTTGGACAATTAGCCAATGATAATTTGAAAATGAATTGAATTAGCCAATTTGACAATTGAACAATTAGCCAATTTTGATTTGGCAATCGGAAAATGTTGAACGGGCAATGTTCCCTTGTCTATTTATCTCTTTAACTTCTGAATTCTCAATTCTACCTTCTAAATCTAAAACACTAACCCACTAAAATACTCATCATCTAAAACACTACAAAGCCCCTTATCTTTTTAACTAATTATCTTCTTATCTAGTCCCCTGAAAACAAAAAAGCCTTCCCAGTGCGGAAAGGCTTTTGTATGAAGAATTGAGACTTGCTCTTACTTTCTAATACCTAATTCTTTGATGATGTTCCTGTAACGGAAAATATCAACTTTGATTAAATAGTTAAGAAGTGATCTACGCTTACCTACTAGCTTCAAAAGACTACGTTGAGTAGCATAATCTTTTTTGTTTTTCTTCAAGTGCTCGGTAAGATGATTAATGCGATACGAAAACAAAGCAATTTGCGCTTCAGGAGAACCAGTGTCGGTTCCGCCTTTTCCGTATTTTTCAAAAATCTCTTTCTTCTTTTCGCTGTCTAAATACATCTGATTACGAAATTTTAAAAGGACTAAAAAATTTTAAGGGTGCAAAAGTAGGCATACTTCAACTTAGAGCAATGTCTTTGCGGAGAATTGTTTGGTTTAATTCAATAATGAATTAATGTGGTAATTATTTAATGAGCCAATTCTACAATTTGGCAATTAGCCAATAATAATTTGAAAATTGCTTCAATTCAATAATGAATTAATGTGGTAATGTGATAATCTCTGTAATGAGCCAATTCGACAATTCGACAATTAGCCAATTTTGATTTGGCAAACTATAATCGTTAAACGGGCAATGTTTCCTTATCTATTTAACTTTTTGACTTCTAAATTCTCAAGTCTCGATTCTCCCTTCTAATACTAAATATACTAACACACTAACACACACACCCATTAACCCACCCCTTATCTTCTTATCTATTTAACTTCTGTATTCTATATACTCGATTCTACCTTCTAATACTAAAATACTAACCCACTAAAACACTCACTCACTAATAAGAATCCCACCTAGCCCTATGCCCGCGCACATCAATGTGTACAGAGCGAGTTCCAGGATAGAGGCCTATGCCACCTTCATTTTTGATGATTTGCTTTTCGCACAAGTCTAGCACAATTTGCTTGTCATCATCGGTGTATTTGCCATCTTGGTTAATGTCTCCAATGCGTATATCAATGGCTTCGCCTGCAATATGTCGGCTTAAGCCAGCGCCACCGGCTTGTTGGTTCTTTAATGGAGTGCGATGTCCTGATTTTACAGTTAGTGCATTTGGATCATAATCATGTTCTTTTAAAGCATTTTGAAGCAGTATCAGCTTCTCAACCACCTTTGGATTAATACCACAGTAAACAGTTTCATTTTTCCAGAAACCGGCATTTTTAAAAAGCTCATCCTTACATATTAGGTCAACCCATCTCACATGTCCAGCCACTTTTTGGTAAACCTGCCTTTTTGGAATAACCACATAAAGTACTTTTTGGGTAAGCTTTTGGAATTTGCTAGAGTTGAGTAATGATTTTTCTTGATAATGGATCGGAAGCTGGTGGGCTTGTGCTTTTTCAAAACCGTTATAAATGTCTCTAAATTCTTCAACAGAGTTTATTGAAGGATTTTCATTCATCAAATCATAATAGACGCTTTGCCATTTGCTTGGAAAGAGAAAGTACAACGCTCCTAGTAGGATGAGAACCAGAATAGAAACAATTGTTAATCGAACTGTCAATTTCATCAATTTCAAAATTAGACTAGATTGTAGTTAGGCTTTATGTCTAACCGCTGTTTGAACTCTATGGTCTATGAGCTGCCATCTGTGAACCGTGAACAAAAAACCATTTAACCTTTAGATTTTTCGCCTTTAACTAAACAAATTTTAACACGTCAAATGCCTTGCTACATTTGCGAGCAAATACTTATTGAATAAGAAAATGAGAAAACTATTTACCCTTGCCATTGGCATGTTGGTTGCTTTCGCGTCATTTGCTCAAACAGATTGTTCTGATCTGTATTTCTCAGAGTACATTGAGGGCAGTAGCAGCAACAAAGCGTTGGAAATTTATAACCCTAGTAGCTCGGATATTAATTTGACCGGCTATGCAGTTGCGTTGTTTTCAAACGGCAGCACTTCACCATCAAATGTTCTATACTTAAAAGGAACACTGGCTTCTGGTGATGTTTATACCATAGTAAATGCATCTGCAAGTTCTACTCTTTTAGCCTTAGCTGATACTACTAGTTCAGTTACCAACTTTAATGGTAATGATGCAGTTGTTCTGGGTGATGCTGTTAATTTAATTCCTATTGATGTAATAGGACAAGTAGGATCAAGCTCTGTTTGGACCGTGGGTTCAGGTAGCACACAAGATTACACTTTGGTGAGAATGGCCAAAATAAAAGTTGGCGAAACTAGCTGGACTAATGGCGCTAGCCAATGGGATGTATATTCAAAAGATGAATTCACTTACTTCGGCTCTCATACAAGTGATTGTATTTCAAGTAACTCTGGTCCTAAAACCATTAAAATTGCTGAATTAAGAAAGTTAGATACTCTTGGTCAATCAATTTATCATGGTCAAACTGTTTGGACTAGCGGAGTTGTTAATTCAAGTGTAAGTTTCAGCACATCTAGAACACATATTTCACTTCAGGACAGCGGCTGGGGAATAAGTACCTTCCTGAGCAATTGGAACTATACCCCCAAAGTTGGTGACAGCATTAGTATTTTGGCTGAAATAGGAAATTTCGCAGGTTTAGCGCAGTTTACTGGGACACCCGATTCATTTATAGTTCATTCTTCTGGAGCTGCTCCAAAAGAGGAGATTGTAACAGGATTAGATGAGTCAACGGAAAGTAAACTGATTAGAATCAATCGTGTCTGGATGATTGACTCAAATGACTGGAAAGGGTCAGGAAGCAACATGGATGTGAACATTACGAATGGAACTGATACTTTTTTAATGCGAGTGGATAAAGAAACAAACGTTGACGGTTACAGTTTGCCAAATGGAATGTTCGATGTAATTGGGGTTGGAGGTCAATATGATGCTTCTGCGCCACATAATACTGGATATCAAATTCTTCCAAGGTCGATCACCGACTTGAACATTGACAATTACCATGTTCCTATTTCGGATATTAGAAAGAATGATGCAATGGAAGAATCACTTCTTAATGGTCGAAAAATAACTACCTACGGTATCGTAAATACCAATGTGAATTTAAACTCTAGAGGGCTTCAAATTTCAATTCAAGATCAAAATCACGCTGTTACTATTTATGCTAGTAGCTCAGATTTGGGAT
>JAGQWA010000365.1 GCA_020437725.1 Bacteroidota bacterium
GGTATTCGGTTCTTGATACCAAATACCATTGCGGTGGTTGACTGTACACTTTAAGCGGGCCGTGTAGTAAACCCCAGAAATAACTCATGTCGTATTGCTTTTTTGGGCGCTTTTGGTCTTTATTTCCTTCGTAATAAATAATTCGTTTACCCTGGCGCTGGTTATTTACATAATCTGTTTGTGCCCTAATTGCTCCATTTGGAAAGTAATATAGTTTTTCACCTTCAATCTTGTTGAATTTGTAGGGAATTACCTGCCACAACTTGCCATCTTTATAGAGTTTGCGAGTGCCGTTTACGTCGTCGTCAGTGTATGGAATGCTATCAATTATATGGTTAGCAGCATCTTTTACCACATGCCAAAATTGGTCTGGAATCTTAGATTTTGAAGGAATGAGATGCTGATCAGCTTCTGCATTTATTTCGCCTGGAAGCATATTCCATTCTTCTTGAGCAATTGCAGAAACGCCAATAATCAGTAAAATAAAAGTGCCAACCGTTTTCATCTATCGTGCTAATTGGCTCAAAACTACAGTTATGTTGGGTTTTGAAATTTTGATTTAGCCGAATTCTAGCAATTCCTTATTTATGATTTCTGAAAATTCCTTAGCTCTATCTATTATAGCAAAATGACCCCCATTTTCAATTCTATACTTTTCATTCTTCATGTTTACGGGTAGAATCTTGTCTTTGCTGCCATGAATTCGAGTCATTTGCACTTCAGTTTCATTCTTCCAATTAAAAATGGCACCCAAAGCCCATACCAAAAAGTTGGGGTTGGTTTGTTCAAGAATATCATCGAGCATGGCTTTGCTTTCAGGTGTTTCTAATCCAAAAGCCATGTAGGTTAGAAAATTGGGTGTTTTAAGAATTTGGGCCGGAATAATCTCAGGTAGTTTAATAGCGCCGGCAAAACGGTGCAATAGCGGCACTTCTTTTTTGCCAGTTATGCTAGAAAGCACAAATAGCTTTTGTGGATGATAAACCTTAGCAATTTCTATGGCAAGCATTCCACCAAACGATAATCCTAAAAGGGCATAAGGCTCACTTTTATCAATCTTTTCAGCTAGCCTAAGCGCGTATTGTGGAAGGGTTTCTTTCGGTTCGGGTTCAATCCATTCTAAATGAACCATTTTGTGTTTGGGTAAATCAAGAAATTGAAATACGCGCTTGTCTGCACCAAGGCCACTAATGCAATAAATTTTCATTGCTTGCGAAGGTGAATTCAAAACGCAGAATATGGCCAATTGTTAGCTGAAATTAACAGCGTGCATCTATTGCAACTGGCCAATGTTAACTAGCAATTCACCCATTTTTTTGATCTTACCCAACCATTTCTTCAACGAGTTTCGTTCTTAAGGTCGAACACCCTTTAAAAATCTATGGCCGAGTTTAATTTAGAGAAAACAATAGCCGGTTGCTTAAAGAACAAACGGCGGTATCAAGAGCGGCTTTATCGCCACTATTTCGATACCATGTTTCGCTCGTGCCGTAGATATGCAAAGAGCGATGACCATGGTTTAGAGTTGTTGAATGCTGGGTTTATGCAAGTGTTTAAAAGCTTGCCAAAATACCAACCCACTGGCTCTTTTGATGGTTGGATGCGCAGAGTAATTGTTAATGCAGCCATTGATGTTATAAGGTCAGAAAACAGACATCAATGCGCTGACCTTGAACAGGTTGAAGAGCAATCTATAGAAGACGATGTGTATGGAGCTTTGGCCATTGAAGACATTTTGAATGAAGTGGAGTCGCTGCCACAGTCAACCAGACAGGTTTTTGAACTTTATGTGCTTGATGGCCTAACGCATAGAGAAATTGCTGAACGTATGCAAATTTCTGATGGTACTTCTAAATGGCATTTGAACCAGGCCAGAACTTACTTGAAGTCTAAACTGCAAAGTGAGTACAACCACCTTTTTGAAAAGACAAATAATAGAATGATATAATGAGTACGCAACATTTACAAGATAAAGGCTGGAAACAGATGAATGCATCGCTAAACGCGGCAATGCCTGTTTCATTCTGGGAGCGGCTAATGCAATTTAAACTACTGGCAAGCGCGTTTGGAATTGCCACTCTTTGCACACTTTCTTTTTTGGTTGGAAGAAGCACCGTTTCTTCAAGTTTGAAACAAGATGGATTTGAAGAGAAAGTTCAATCAGATTCAGAGCAAGTTGGTTCTGGCTATTTAACTCAAAGTGCTCAGGTTAAAAACCAAACTTACTCAAGTGAAAACATTGGTGAAAAAAGGACATCAGTCATAAACCATTCGCCAATTGTTTTTACGGCAAAACAGGCAATTCAATATGTGGAAATGCCTACTGTTAGCAATAGAACGCAAAAAGAAGATGAGCTAGCAATAATTGATAACGCAATAGAAAACGAAGTGGCCACATTGCCCAATGGAATGGAGAAGGCGCTTAACCAATTCTATAACAGGAAAGAAATTATTAGCGAATACATGGCTCAAAATGGCCTAAAACTGCTCAATGAAATGCTTGATGATACTTTGCATAAATTGAGCATATTCTCAGACTCATTAGCAGCAAAAGAAAATGCCTTTGTCTATAACGACTATGATGATGAACACACGCCCATAAGATTTTATTCTCATAGAAAATCAGCCTTTAGCCTATATGCCGGCGCCATAGCAAATGGCAGTTTAAATCCGGGTCTCCAAATTGGTTTGGGTTATCATTTTCAGCTGGGTGGAAATGCTTATTTCAATACAGGCGTTTCTTTAACGCATTTCAATTTTCAAAATCCAATGGTGTATGCTGGTTATTCGGTAGTGCAGATAATTCAGAATCACCAAGGCCAAACCAAATACCTAACCCAAGAAATTGACAGCCTTTATTCAACTCAACAAATAAGTGGTTTGCGAACATGGGGCGTTCCGCTCGAAGCCGTTTTTGGTATAAATAAAAGGTTACAAGCCATTGGTGGTGTGCACTTGCATTTTGCCAACAGAGCAAAAGTTACGATTACTGATAGCACTTACAACACTGTTAATGAGTACTATGCTACCAATCCTATTTCTGTTGTGCAAAGCAGAACGGTTGCTGGATTTTCAGATCAATTGGGCTATGTTTCAAATAATGGTATCAAGAATTTACTGGTTACTTGCAGGTTGGGTTTTGGCTATGAAATTTCCCACAAGTTTAGCATAGAAGCTGCTTATCAATTCGGGTTAATTGATGTGGTAAAATCGCCATTTGCGGCCCAAGTTGGCAACAGCGATATGCCTGCTATCAATTATCACATGCTGCCGTCAACAGCCAATAGTCTCAACCATTTTCAACTGGGCATTCGCTACAAATTCTTAACCAATGCCAGAATATTAAATGTGCCATCTAATGTGCCTAGATATATGTACTAAATTGGTGAAAAGTGAAAGGTGGAAAGTGATTAGGTGACTAGAAACTAGGGATTAGTCATTAGTGCTGTGTTGCTCAAAGTTGAACGTTCTTTTAATCAATTTTGTATGCGCCTGAAATAAGTTGACCGTTTTTGAATTAAAAAAATCATTCAAAAATGGCAAGAAGAGAACAGTTTACC
>JAGQWA010000366.1 GCA_020437725.1 Bacteroidota bacterium
AAATCCAAATGGTGTTTACGCCTAAGTCTTGGAAATAACCTTCTTCTATTTTTTGGTGAACACCGGCAATGTCGCCACCGTGATAGTTGGCTTTTGGGTGAATATTGCCTTCGGTTTTGCTGTTGTTCTCGGCATCGCCATCGTAAAAACGGTCAACAAAAGCATTGTATAAAATGCCAGTATGGTGATCATGTCTGGTTAACTCATTTGCATCAGTTATTACTTTTCCCTTTTGCAATGGAATTAAAACATCGTTTGATAACCTATTTCCGTTGGCAGCATAACATCTTATATAAGAGCGGTTTAATTGCGAAGCTGCGTCAGGGATTTGAATCGTGATTGAGTTCTTCGCCTTATTGGCTTCAATTCTCTGGTTGCCCCAAAACGTTAGAATTTGCTCGGCTCCATTTTCTAGGCCAAGTGTAATTTCATTGTCTGTGAAATTTTGGGTTGAAAGAACCGGAGTTTGAAGTTTGTCGATTGAAATTACTGGCAAAACAGAGTTAAAACCGCCCATTCCATTTGAAACGGTTGAGTCATTTCTTGGGTCGGTAATTTCTAACGTATCAATTACAAATACATATTGGTAGAAACCTGGTTCTGCATACGATTCGAAAATGTATTCATCGCCCTGAAGCTGCATAATTCCAGCTTCCATGTTCCAATTATTAAACTCGCCTTTAACCTTTACGGTATTGTGTTTTTCACCTTCTTTGGCTTTATACCTGAGCTTAAACTTCAGTTTTTGGCTTTTAAAAACGGGTATGGAATAAGTATGGCCAGCCACTTGTAAATCAAGGGTTGAAAGCTTTGGCAGCGATTCATTTGGTGTTAATTCCAAGCTGTCTCCAACATGTTTAACATCCAGATTTTCATTGGCCGAGATGCTTTCAATAATGCTCGGATTCCAGATATAATCTGTTAGATAAACAATGGTTTTATTTGGTTGAAGCTTAATAGGGCTTGCCAGCACTTTTATGGGATCTGGCTCTGCAGTTGGTGCAGAATTAATATCAGAAATAGGAGCGTGGTTCTCCTTTTCATTTACCTGATTATTTCCGCAGCTTGATAAAATAAGAACTAGTAAAAAACTAGCTGTTCCTAGCCACAGAAAGGGTTTTGTTCGCTTCCATTGTGTATTCTTTGTCATAAACCAAAACCTTTAAATCACCTTCTGAGTGATTGGTGAGATGGGTTTCATTTCCAGCCACTTTTATCTGAATTTTTGCGCCCCTAAAAATGATGTTGAAACTATAGCCTTCCCATTTTTTAGGAACAAATGATGAAAATGAAAGTGTGTTGCCTTTAATTCTCATGCCGGCAAAACCTTGCACTACCGATAGCCAACTGCCAGCCATACTGGTAATATGGCAACCATCGCGCGTGTCGTTGTTGTAATCGTCAAGATCTAATCGGGCAGTCCGCAAATAGTATTCGTATGCCTTTTCTTCATTGCCAATTTTAGCCGCTAAAACACTGTGAATGCATGGCGAAAGCGAAGATTCGTGTACCGTGAATTGCTCGTAGAAATCAAAATTGTCTTTAATTTCTTTGGTGGTAAACTCGTTTTCAAAGAAATAGATGCCTTGCATTACATCGCCTTGCTTTATGTAAACCGAGCGCAGAATTCTATCCCAACTCCAGTGCTCAACAATTGGGCGTTGACTTTCTGGTAACTCAGAAACTGGAATTAATTCCTTGTCCAAAAACCCTTCTTGTTGCAAGCGGATATTAGGGTTTTCAGGATGGCTTGGCAAATGAATGTTTTCAATAATATGAGTCCATTTTTCAAGCTCTTCAACTTGCAGATTTACCTTTATAATAATAGCGTCAGTACTTGCTCCATTTAGCATCTCGGCCTGTTTAAGGGCTTCCATGGTATAGCGCATGCACCAAGTGGCGGCGTAATTGGTGTACCAGTTGTTGTTTACGTTGTTTTCAAACTCATTTGGCCCTGTTACGCCCAGCATTACATATTGGTTTTTGCTTGTGCTCCAGTTTACCCTTTGAGCCCAAAAGCGCGCAATGGCAATAAGCACTTCTAGTCCGCCTTCAAGCAAATAATCGGCTGTGCCAGTATATTGGTTATAATGGAAAATAGCGTATGCAATGGCCGCATTTCTATGAATTTCTTCAAAAGTTATTTCCCATTCATTGTGGCATTCTTCGCCATTAATGGTAACCATTGGGTAAAGTGCCGCGCCATTCGTAAAGCCCAATTTCTCAGCATTTTCAATGGCTTTTTGCAATTGTTTGTAGCGATAAACGAGCAGTTGACGTGCAATTTTTTCATCAGCCGTTGCTAGGTAAAATGGCAGACAATAGGCTTCAGTATCCCAATAAGTACTGCCGCCATATTTCTCTCCAGTAAAACCTTTTGGGCCAATATTTAGCCTATGGTCTTCGCCAGAAAAGGTTTGGTAAAGCTGAAAAATATTGAATCTAATGCCTTGCTGTGCAGCCACATCGCCTTCAATCTCAATGTCGCAGTCTTGCCACTTGGTTTGCCAGGCATCAGCATGCGCCTGTTTAAGCGCATCGTAACCTTCGTTCCATTTTTGTTTAGCATGTTGAGTGGTTAAACTCATTAAATCTTCGCCATAATAAAACGACGATTTAATGCTGCAAATCTTATAGAGTGTGGTTTTTTGTCCGGCTGAAGCGCTATGAACAAACGTGTCGGTTACAGTTTTTTCATGGTGTTCTGAGTGGGTTGGCATGGCTACCATATCATCACTAACCAATCTATTTACGCACGATGCTGCTACTTCAAAACCCGTTTTCTTGGTTTTGGCTGAAACGGCAATTTGCTCTTGGCTAGTAATTTTTGCTAATTCCCAGAAAGTTTCGTCGTAATTAGAATCTTGGTTTTTTACATCAAAACTGAGTGATGAACTGAGTTTTATCTCACAATTTCTATTAGTGGTGATAGCGTATTTTAGGCAGGCAAGATCTAAATCTACAATGCTGCAAAAACGTTCACTTTCAAGATTTACTTCTGTTCCATTGCCTAAATTAAATGTGGCACTTCTGTAGAGAATGCCCCTTTTCATATCGAGCGTTCGTTTGAAATGGGTTATTTCAACTTTTGCAAGATCTATCTGCTCACCATTTATTTCCAGGTTTAGTCTTAGCCAATCAATATTGTTAAGCACTTTGGCAAAGTACTCAGGGTAGCCGTTTTTCCACCAGCCAACTCGGGTTTTATCTGGGTAGTAGATTCCTGCCAGATAAGTTCCTTTTAATGTGGGGCCAGAAAACGTTTCTTCATGATTGCCACGTAGCCCCATTCTGCCATTGCCTATACTCATAAGGCTTTCAGACACCAAATTGTAGTGGCCGTTGTAGCCTTCTTCTATAATTTGCCAAGGATGGTGAACTATGTAGTTCTTCATGAAAAAGAGTTGATTATTGAGTTTGGATGTATGTTTTGAAAGCCCGATAAATATTCATGGGCATTTTGTAGTTGTTTTTCGGGGTCAATGGCTACACAATTAAAACCGCCGTTTATGGCTGCATCTATTCCTTTTTGGGCGTCTTCGAAAACCACACACTCT
>JAGQWA010000367.1 GCA_020437725.1 Bacteroidota bacterium
CTTGAAGTTTAAGTTCAATCTTCTTCCAGTTGACATTACAGAAGTGCTGTAAATCCCAACCGTCAACATCTTCAAAGAAACTAGAATATTGATATACACTTCCATCTTTTTCAACAATCTCACCCACACCTTGAACTATAGATTGACCACTGTGAAGGACAATTCTGTCTCCAGGCTCAGCAATTTTGAACCAGCTTAGTTTATGCCATTCGCCTTTAACTCTATAATATTCTTCATTATCAATGATTGAGCCAGCACCCCCTGGACCAACTATTGCTACTCCAAAATCAAACATCACATTCGCGAAATCCCTTGAAGTGTCACCTGACATCAATTGGAAGTAATTCATTAATTCAGCTTAGTGGTTATTGAACGGTATAATTGTAAAATGTTTCTCAATTAGATAATCCTGTGCATCATATGTTGTAAAGTTATTTGGGTTAGGGTCTAGTTCTTCCCCATTTGCATAAATATTAGCCCATGAAATAAGAAGTTTACAGGGATATATCTCCCCTTCATATTCTAGTGCCCATTCTCTTGGTTCCCGTCGTGGTGGAACTCCATCTTGTTTAATTTTAAGCATAGCCTGAAAGATATGCTCCCTTTGAATGTTATCTGGTATTGGCATAATTATTTAGTTTATTAATCTCCCCTCAAACGCATTCTTCAATATACTTTGTCGTAATGCCTCGGCCTGCAGCAGACTTTCACTAATACTTTCTTCCATTTTATCAGTGACACTAAGTCGGGATTCGATTATGGTTAGGATTTTGTTTTGCTCTTCAATTGGAGGAACGAGTATTTTAAAGGACTCCATTGATTTTGTATTAACTACCTGAAACACTCCCCCCACTTTCATTTTTTGCATTTGTTGTCTTTCTGCATTTAGTCTATAACAAATAAATTTTGGCAATACAATATTTAGATTAGGTCTAAGGATCACAGCGTTTGATACTTGAGCTAAATTGATCCACTCTGGAATTATACATGCTTTTCCAGAGTCACCATGTCTTGCAATAATGATATCGCCTGGAATTACTTGTGATTTCTTATTTCTATCATTAAAATCTGTGCTTATTTCTCTTATATCATGTTCTAATAATTCATTTTCGCCAATATGAGTTGTACTTAAAAACTTTATTCCGCCAGAGTGAACAATATGTTTTGTTACTGGTCCCACATAGCCAACGACAATCTTCAATGAAATTTCTTTCATAGTTTTGCTTTCCCATTTATCAAGGTTTTTTGAATATTTTCCTTCAAACACCCATTTTAATACTGATTGCCTGTAAGTAATTAATTGTTGTTGCACATTTTTGAGCTGCTCAATACCTTTATCTAATTCACTAAATAGTTCTTCTATTTTGGAAACGATGGCGAGTTGACTTGTTTTTGGAGGAAGTGTTATAGTAACTCCTTTTACTGCTTCAATGTTTAGGTTTTTTACTGTTGAACCTTTGGCTAATCTAGAAAATTGGGAAAATACAGCGCTGGAGCTTAATGAATAGTATAAGTAATCTTTGTCAATATCATCATTTTGTCTAATTACTAACCATCCATCATGTATACACCCTGAAGTTTTCATTATGTATGGTCTTCCAAAACTCATAGAATTTGAAAGAATAAAATCTCCTTCATAGACCATCCTCGACTTTTTTATACCTTCCGGCTTTATTTTCTCTTTCGTATAATTGATATATTTAGTTACCCCTTTGGTATCTCCAATTTTAATCCAGTTTATTCCATCCTCATCTTTTGTGATAAAATCTTCAATTGGTCTAGGAGACCCTCCTCTTTCGATTGTAAAGATGTCACCTAACTTGACAGACTTCCAGTTTTCAGGTAATTTGTTTAGTTCCTTTATCATGCTACCAGCACTTCATTTAATTCATTAATAATCTCATCCGTTTTATCACCAAATAACTGCCACATCTTACCCAGTCCGCCCTGCGCATTAAAGGGGCTTAGATCAAAATCATCTTTTTCAATATGAAAGCTGTTGGCAATATAATCTTTGATCATACGCAACCAGGTCATTTGCTCTTCAGTAAACTTTATGGGTCCGGCCTGTTTCTTAAATACCCAGTCCTGGAAGTTCTTGTCCACCGTTTTATCATAAGGAGTAAGGTTGCTATCCCATCCGCAAATATGCCTCACCATGGTGACAAGTGCCACAAGCTCATTTTTAATACCTCCTTTATTTCCTTCAACCTGTTCATAAGCATCCCAAATGCGCTGCGGGGCTAATAAAGGTTTATCCAGCTTTAGTCTATCGAGGAGGTCCCTGATCATTTGATAAGTAAGTTCTCTTCTCCGGTAGGGTTGGTTATAAAAGATCTGCAGCGCCGTTATTTCATCTTTATGAGTTTCGAGCCAGGCTTTAAAGTCATTGATAATGATCTCAGCATTATTCTTCTGGTCCTTATCCCAGCCAATACCGGTTACTTCATCAAGGTTCACCGCATCAATGATCTGTTCATGAACCTTCCTTACATTATCAATAAACTCATTCAGTTCACCATTAAATATAGAAGCTGCTGATTCAAGCACTTTCCCATGTTGTTCTTCAAATGCCTTTTTGACTGCCACAGAAGAATCTCCTACATGCGTTTCTTCAACTTTAACCCTGATCTCCTCCATCACATCCGGGTTATATGCCTGTAACAGGTTGCTGGCTATTTGTCTTAAAGGAACTCCGCCGCTTCTTTCTTGCAGCTGCTGATGTTCCTTTTCGTTCATTTGTTTATTCAGCCGCAGCAGTCTGTTGGCAAGGGTGGTGAATGTATCCTCATCCTTGGCTCCCACTGCCACAGCTTGCAAGAGGTCTTTTAAAGGAACAGAAGGCTTACGTTCCAACGGGCGGCTGTCAGTCTTAACACTTTTGCTTACACCAATTGCATCCACAATTACAAAGTGGTCTTTGGTATAAGTGGCGCTTGGTGTCACCTTTTTCAGATCATCAAGGGATACAGTGCGGGTACCTCTTCCTTTCATTTGTTCAAAATAGTTTCGGCTCTTGATGTCCCGCATAAAAAATACGATTTCAAGTGGCTTTACATCAGTACCCGTAGCGATCATGTCTACAGTAACAGCAATACGGGGGTAGTAGTTATTACGGAATTGAGCCAGTGTTCCCTTAGGATCATCGGCTTTGTAAGTTACTTTTTTGCAAAACTCGTTACCTTCTCCAAACTCCTCCCGGGTTATCTTGATGATGTCATCGGCATGGCTGTCCGATTTGGCAAATATCAGGGTCTTGGGAAGCTCTTTTCTTTGGGGGAACATCTCCTGCCAGTGGTCACGAAATGCCCGGATAATGGTCCTTATCTGGCTGGGGTTCACTACATCGTTATCCAGTTGCCTGGCAGTATAGTTTATATCCTCATCTACCTGCTCCCATCTTTTTTTACGGCTAAGCTTTTCCCTTTTGTCTACATATTCTCCTTTCCAGATAGCCGCTCCTTTTTTGGATATGGTTGTTTCAATGATGTACACATTATAGGGAACAAGTACTCCATCCAGTACG
>JAGQWA010000368.1 GCA_020437725.1 Bacteroidota bacterium
TTTGAGAATGGAAATGAAATAATTCCAACCATTAATAAATACGCCCGTTATAAAAAAGCCAGTAATGGTAAATGGGTTATTAAAAACAAACTACTTAATCAGTGCTGGAAAATGTGGCATAGCTGCGTGGTTACATGGGATGGAAATGTGGTGCCTTGCTGTTTTGATAAAGATGCGCACCATGTTATGGGAAATGCAACGAGCACTTCATTTAAAGAATTGTGGCATGCGGCAGAATACCAAAACTTTAGAAATGCTATTCTAAAAGGACGTTCTCAAATAGAAATCTGTAAAAACTGCACAGAAGGCACTAAAGTTTGGGCTAAAGGGGAATAATCGATATTTCAACTCGCCTGTTAAGTGCTTTTCCTTTTTCGGTTGAATTAGTGCCGAAAGGCTTTTTATCGGCCATTGGTGTGGCAATAATTTGTGCTTTTGAAATTTCAGAAATTGAATTAACGGCCGATTTGGCCCTGAGTTTAGAAAGCTGATAGTTGTGTTTGTAAGCACCTGTTGCATCGGTATGGCCTTCAATTCGTACTTCAATTCTGCCTGTTTCCTGTGCTTTTATAATGGCCATTTTAAGAATGTCTTGGTCTGTCTTCGACATTCTAAATGAGTCTGTATCAAAATGAAAAACCAATTTTATAGTATCTCTTATTTGTTTCTTTTCAAGCGCTTTTGGATAGTGCTTTTTTAACCCAGCCAGCTTAATTGAGTCTTTTGAATAAACATTATACAATTGAGCAACCATTAATTGCGTATCTAAAACAGCTGGTGGGTTGGTGGTTGAAAACGATTCCTTTTCTAGAAAAACACCTGAGTCGTAACGCAAATCACCAACATCAGCAATTACAATTTTTAGGGTATAAACTTCATAAGGAGTAACATGTGCAACCGCTCTAAGCCTTTTGGTCATCCCGTCAAATTCCATGTTTTTCAACGCCAAAGGTTCAGTTAAAAGCGAGCGAGCCTTGCGTGGAATGTTTTTTAAGTCATCATTCAAGTGGTTTGATATAAAGTACTCATTATTAGATATGTAGTTGATATTGTCAATGGTAATTGGAATGTACTTTATGCCTTTAGTAATTCTTGCAATATTGGTTAAGTGCGGATACCCAGGCCCTTTTAAAAAAAATGCAAAAGCATCGTTAAATCCTTTGCCTACATATTCCGGATATTCTTCGCTGGCGAAAAAATAATTAAAGCAAATAGAATCTGTTGATGGTATAAAATCAAACTCTATAGACACGGCATCTCCGTTAGAACTTGCTAAGTATTTTCCCAAATCAACATCACCAGGGGTTTGCATAATGCTTGTTGTACTGGTAGAATCATTTGGGCCAGGAATATCTTTAAGCCGGCCAGTGCTTAGCACTAAACCTTCTTTTACTAAATCTAAAGGTGTGTTATAGGTAAACGTGCCAAATGAAAGTGGGCTGCCGTTAACCTTTATTTCACCTGTTAAAACACCATTGCCAATTAACGTTTTTCGCACCAAGTCTTCCATACTTTGTAAACTAGTGTCGGCCATTGAATGCACCACAATCTGGCCCTTTGCACATAACACTGCTACAATTGCAAGAAATATTAATAATGCTTGTTTTCTCAACTTTATCCTAATTGCGTTCGCAAACCTCGGCATTCAATTTTAATACATTTGAACCATAAGCAATCTAATGCCATATCCATTTATTCCATATCAACCCAAAATACTTGATATAGAAGAAGTTGAAAAAGAAGCGCTAGCCTACTTTAATAATATTAATAGCAGAAGAAGTGTTAGAGAATTTTCTTCAAAACCAGTTTCAAAACAAACCATTGAGCTCATTATAAAAACGGCATCTTCAGCACCATCTGGCGCAAATAAGCAGCCTTGGCATTTTGCGGCCATTTCAAATGCAGCATTAAAATCACAAATAAGAATAGCCGCAGAAGAAGAAGAGCAACGTAATTATCACGAAAGAATGTCAGAAGAATGGCTTAGGGATTTGGAACCTTTAGGAACTGATGAACACAAGCCATTTATTGAAATTGCACCTTGGATTATTGTAATGTTTAAAAAGGCCCATGATATAGTTGAAGGTGAAAAACGAAAAAACTATTACGTGAGCGAGTCGGCCGGTATTGCTGCTGGGTTTTTAATATCGGCCATTCATAATGCTGGTTTAGCAACTTTAACCCATACACCAAGCCCAATGGACTTTTTAGGCAAGATCTTGAATAGACCCGCAAACGAAAGGGCTTTTCTGTTACTTCCTGTTGGTTACCCAGCTAGTGATGCCATGGTTCCTGATATTTCTAGAAAACCTTTGGAAAAAGTAGCCACTTTTTATGAGTAAAAAGCAGCTATATAGCGAGCAGGGCTATGTTCAGATTAATCAACTATTCAATTCAGCCGAAGTAGAATCTTTAATTAATGCCATTAAATCAGCTTCGGTTCAATTACCAAAAACAAGCAGTTTAAATAAAACGGGACTCACTTTCTATAGCAACGTATTTAAGTATAGTGGCGAAATAAGATCAATTCTAGCGCAACAGAAAGTGGTTGATTTATTAGCAGAAATTTCAAATGAGTCCTTTTGGGTAAGATGGGATCAATGTGTTGAGAAGCATCAAAACGGCGAGCCTTTTCCTTTACACCGCGACAATGTTTACAGTAAAATTCCGCACGAGCATTTGCAGTTTTGGATAGCACTTAGCGATATGGACGAGCACAATGGCTCGCTTAAAGTGGTTCCTAAAAGTCATTTATTTCCCCCAGTTGAACATATTCAAAACGGACAACATTGGCAAGTCGAATCAAAAGACTATCAAACACTTACAATCAATGCAAAAAGGGGAGATGTAATAGTCTTCTCGAGTAAGTTGTTGCACGCCACAAATACCAATTCAACACCCATTTCACGCTGGGCATACGTGGTTGAGTTTATTCCAATTAAATGTCACGATCCATCAGTTAATCCGCCCTATTGGTATTTCTGCAATTATGGTTCAATTATTAATAAAATGGTTGATGATTTGCCCTTTGAGTCAATGCTAAGTGCCCAAGATTTATTTCAAACCCAAAAGCCCATTCTACCAAAAATATTTAAAGGCAAAAACCGCAGAAACGTTTAATTAACAAAATTTTAGTTCTTAAAGAATATTGGCAGATATGTGCCGTTAAACAGGCGCACAACAGTCTTAATGCTTTAAGCGGAACAGCCCCCAATTGCCATTGCATGAAGGGGCTGTTTTACTTATGTGCCTGATTAATAGTACATTTGCACCCATTTTTTCAAAGCCGTTATTAAAAAGTCTTAAATATGGAAGATGAAGAGCTATTGAACATGATTTTAGAAACCCTTTATTATTTGAGATTCGAAAAATCTGTAGATAGTTTAGTTAGTATTCTGCAAGAAAATGATCTGTTTGCAAGAAAAAATCAACTTAGAAGAGTGGTGGCAGACTTAACTAACAACGGGTTTGTTATTGCATCGTCGCGAGATGACGATTTTGAAATTGCTCTTACTCCTG
>JAGQWA010000369.1 GCA_020437725.1 Bacteroidota bacterium
TTTAAGAATTCAAATAAGATTTGCCACCGCCAGTGGAAATAATTTATACCTAGATAATTTTAGTTTAGGCACGTGGCATACTTCTGTAGAAGAACCGTTAGCAGATATTTCGGCCTTTAAAATATATCCTAACCCTGCTAAAAATTTATTAAACATAAATTTAAGCAGTGCCCAAATTTCAAATTTTACGGTTACTATAAATAACTTAACTGGCCAAACAATGCTCACTATGCCCATTACAACCCATATTGGCATAAACAACTATCAAGTAAATACTGCTCATTTACCAAAAGGTATTTACTTTATTCATCTTCAAAATGACAAAGAAAGGCTAAAACAAAAGTTGGTTATTGACTAAAATGGCTATTATCGCGCCATGGCTAAGAACCTTGTTATAGTAGAGTCGCCTGCAAAGGCCAAAACAATTGAAAAGTTTTTAGGAGCAGATTACACCGTAAGAAGCTCTTATGGCCACGTTAGAGACTTGGCCAAAGATGGCATGTCTGTTGACGTTGAGAATAACTTTGAGCCCAAATACGAAATATCGGCCGACAAGAAAAAAGTAATTTATGAGTTAAAAAAACTCGCCAAAGACGCTGAGATTATATGGCTAGCAACTGACGAGGACCGCGAAGGTGAAGCCATTAGCTGGCATTTAGTAGAAGCGCTAAAACTAGATGAAAGCAAAACCAAGCGTATTGTTTTTCATGAAATTACCAAACCGGCCATAACCAAGGCCATTCAAAATCCAAGAAAAATAGATCGCAATTTGGTTAATGCACAACAGGCCAGACGCGTGCTTGACCGTTTAGTGGGTTTTGAGCTTTCTCCTGTTTTATGGAAAAAAGTTCGTCCATCTTTATCTGCCGGAAGGGTGCAATCTGTTGCTGTAAGATTAATTGTAGAGAGAGAAAGAGAAATTATTGGTTTTGAACCTGAAATTTCTTTTAAGCCAAAAGCAAAATTTACTTTGCAAAATTCTTCAACTCTTCTACCTGCCGAGTTGGTTCAAAAATTTGATAATTACCAAGAAGCTCTTGCTTTTTGTAAACATTGCCAAACGGCACAATATCAAATTGAAAATATTGAAGTTAAGCCTGGCAAAAAAACACCGGCGGCGCCATTTACAACTTCAACTCTACAACAAGAAGCATCTAGAAAACTGGGATTTTCGGTTTCAAAAACCATGACATTAGCCCAAAAACTATATGAAGCCGGCCACATAACCTATATGCGAACCGATTCGGTTAACTTAAGTGAGTTGGCCATTAATGCCGCATATGGGCTAATTGTTAATGAATTTGGTGAGAAATATGCACACTCGCGCAACTTCACCACCAAATCTAAATCGGCGCAAGAAGCACACGAAGCCATAAGGCCAACCTATTTGCAAAATGCTAAAATAGATGGCAGCTATGACGAAAAGCGTTTATACGATTTAATTTGGAAGAGAACTGTTGCTAGCCAAATGGCCGATGCCGAACTCGAAAAAACTAGCGTAAAAATATCAGTTTCAAATAGAGTTGAAGTATTTCAGGCTACTGGAAATGTAGTAAAATTCGAAGGCTTTTTAAAGGTGTATAATGAATCGACTGACGATGACGATGAAACCAATCCTGGCGATATATTACTTCCACCTCTTGCAGTAAATGAAACATTAGGCTTAGATGAAATAATTTGCCGAGAACGTTTTTCAAGACCACCTGCTCGATATACAGAAGCAGCATTGGTTAAGAAACTAGAAGAACTCGGTATTGGCCGTCCGTCAACCTATGCACCAACTATTTCAACCGTACAGAAAAGAAATTATGTTGTTAAAGAATCTAGAGACGGCAGCGAAAGAAACTACAAACAAATAACAGTAACCCCTAAAACTGGTCTTGCACAACTAGAGTTAACTGAAACATTTGGAGCCGAGAAAAACAAACTTTTTCCGAGTGATATTGGAATGTTGGTTACCGATTTTTTAACCGAACATTTTGAAACGGTAATGGATTACAACTTTACCGCCAGTGTTGAAAATGAATTTGACAATATTGCTCAAGGCCTTAACCAATGGCAAGCAATGCTCGAAGGTTTTTACGGCAGTTTTCACTCAAAAATTGAAGAAACCACCAAAGCAGATCGTGCCAAACAAGAAAGACAAATAGGTATGCATCCTGAATCTGGCGAACCTATTTATGCGCGCCTTGGCAAGTATGGTCCATTTGTTCAACTTGGCGAAACAAGTGATGATATTAAACCCAAATACGCCAAATTACGAGCAGGCCAATTAATAGAAACCATTACCCTACCAGAAGCACTAGAATTATTTAAACTGCCAAGGCAGCTAGGTAATTTCGAAGACAAGGTAGTTACTGCCGATATTGGAAGGTTTGGCCCATATGTTCGCCACAACAGCAAATTCGTTTCAATTCCGAAAGATTTAGACCCCTATGAAATTGATTTAGAATCAGCTATAAATCTCATAAAACAAAAACGCGAAGACGACGCTAATAAATTTATTAATGAATTTGAACACCAAGGTAAAACCATTCAAATTCTAAACGGCCGCTGGGGACCTTATATAAAAGAAGGCAAAACAAACTACAAAATTCCAAAAGGCACCATAGCAGAAACGCTTACTCTCGATGAAATTTTGAAGATTATGGATGAAAATCCACCTAAAAAGAAAGGCGGGCGCAGTAAGAAGTAAGTGTTGATTTTGTACCTTGTTTGCCCATGCAGAATACTGAAATAGAAGCGCTCATTAAATTAATAGACGACCCAGACGAAGGAATTTCAAGTCATGTAATTAAAAAATTAACCGAGCTTGCAGTAAACCATTTTGAGCAAATTCAGGAGCATTATTTACGTAGCGATAATGAGTTGCAGCATATTCGTCTTAAGCAGGTTCTAGATAGCGCACATCTTACCAACCTAAAAAATGAATTTGAGCAATGGGTAAAAAATGGCGCTGGCGACCTTTTTGAAGGCTTTTTTCTAGTGGCAAAATATCGCTACCCCGACCTCGACAAGCAGCACATACTCAACCATTTAGACAAAATAAAACTCGATATTTGGCTAAGGCTTAACCACAAATACTCAGAGCTTGATAATGTAAAGGTTATTAATGATGTTTTCTACGGTAAATACCGCTTTAAAGGAGACAATGAAAACTATTACAGCCCACAAAATTCTTACATTAATAAAATTCTTGAAAACCGAACCGGAAACCCCATTTCGCTTTCAATTCTATATTCAATTCTTGCTCAAAAACTATATCTACCAATACTTGGGGTAAACTTGCCTAAGCATTTTGTTCTAGCTTATAAAGACAGTACCTATTTAGAACATGATGAGCGATTTAACAATTTAGGCCATATACCGCATAATATACCTGGCGACATTCTGTTTTACATAAATGCCTATAGAGATGGTACCGTTTTCAGCAAATTCAACATTGACAGGTTTTTAGAGCAATCAAAAATTAATGTTGATGAGCATTTTTACGAACCATGCCCAAACC
>JAGQWA010000036.1 GCA_020437725.1 Bacteroidota bacterium
TGGCCGCTTTGGTTTATCGCATTCCATTTGTTAGAGCCATTGGGCTTTCTGGCTCACTTTCTAAACAAGGTGCCACACCTGATGCTGACATCGACTTTTTTATTATTACCGCCCCACAAAGGGTGTGGGTGGTTAAAGCCCTGCTTATTCTCTATAAAAAGTTGTTTTTGGGTGGAAGCCATAAGTACTTATGTGTAAACTACATAGTGTCAGAAAAGGCTTTAGCCATTAAGAATGAGAATATTTTTAAAGCCATAGAAATGGCCACCATTATTCCACTTTTTGGTTCAAGTACCTTCAAAGAATTTTATACTGAAAACAATTGGGTGATGGAACAGTTTCCCAATTGGAACTCACCCAAAATTGAATTTGAAAAAAAGCCTCCATTTTCAAAGCGCGTTGCAGAAGCTTTATTGTCAATTGCTGGCAAAACCTTAAATGGCTTCTGTTTAAAGCAATTTAGAAAACACGCCGTTAGAAAATTTGGGCAAGTCCACACCTTGAGTTTGGTTTTTGAGCCCGAAGTGTCAAAATATTTCCCCATAAATGCTCAAACAACCGTTATGGAGCACATGGCTAAATTCAATCCCAATCTGTTTGAAAACCAAACTGCCGCATCTTTGGAGTTGAAATGAAAATTCTTTTCACCCACTCGTATTTCTACCAATTCGACCCCAAACAATGGGCCAATAAAACGCCTTATCCACCTTTAGGAACTATTTGGGCTGCAGCTTATATGCGGTCGCTTGGGCACCTCGTGGCACTGTTCGATACCAATTTACTCGCTTCAATTAATGGGTTAGAAGATCGACTTTCTACTGAAAAACCCGATGTGCTGGCCATTTATGATGATGGCTTTAACTACCTAACCAAAATGTGCCTTACCAACATGCGCCTAGCCGCATTTGAGATGATAAAAATGGCCAAAAGCCAAGGCATTAAAGTGGTGGTTTCTAGTTCTGATAGTACGGATAGATACCAGCAATATCTAGATGCCGGTGCCGACGCCATTTTACTTGGCGAAGCCGAAGAAACGCTCAGAGAAGTAGTTACGGCATGGGAACAAAATGAGTCAATTAACGCAATTGTTGGTCTAGCACTCCCTGAAAAAATAAATCAACGCCGGCCTGTTATTCGCAACTTAGATATGCTACCACAACCCGCTTGGGACTTGGTTGATATTGATTCCTACAAGGCCATTTGGGCTACTGGCAAATACCCTTTCCACCTAAATTTAGCTACTACTCGTGGTTGCCCATATAAATGCAATTGGTGCGCTAAGCCCATTTATGGCAATAGGTACAACTCGCGTTCACCACAAAAAGTGGTTGAAGAAATAGCGCATGTAAATCAACTTTTTGGTGCCACCAGATTTTGGATGTGCGATGATATTTTCGGACTTAAGCCAGGTTGGGTTCAAGAGTTCAACGGCCTATTGAAAGAGAATAATCTCAAGATTCAATACAAAATTCAAAGCCGAGCGGATTTAATGCTCAAAGAGAACCAGATTAAAGATTTGGCAGAAAGTGGGCTTTACGAAGTGTGGATTGGCGCCGAGAGTGGCTCGCAAGAAATACTTGATGCCATGGATAAGGGCACCACCATTGAGCAAATAAAAGAATCTACCCAATTATTACAGTCGCTAGGTGTAAGGGTGGCTTTCTTTTTACAGTTTGGTTATTTAGGCGAAACCAAAGCACATATAGATAAAACAGTGTCTTTAGTAAAGGAATTGAAACCTGATGACATTGGCATTTCGGTAAGTTATCCTTTACCAGGAACTGGGTTTTACGAAACCGTGAAAGAGCAATTAGGGCAAAAAGAAAACTGGACAGATTCTGATGAACTTGCCATGATGTTTAAAGGCAGTTTCAACACAAAATTCTATAAAACCCTGCAACGGTGCGTGCATAGAATGTTTAGAAAGCAATTGGCCTTGCAATTCATTAAAAACGGCTTCAAGTCTAATGATCCGTTGGCTATGCGCAATTTGATGTTGCTGCCTTATAATTGGCTCCTGGAAAAGTATTTACATACTCAGATGAGCAAAATGACGAATAGGTAATCCCTATTTAATTATTTCATTGTATGCAAATCCGCTGCACTAGCTTTGTTTTTTATCAAATAGATCTGTTTTGAAAAATGAATGCCCTTCATGATCTAATTTCCAATATTGGCAATCTGCACCAGCAGCTTCAGCAGCATACAGTTAAGTCTATTAACCAACTGCTCACCATTAGAAATTTTCTGATTGGCTTTTACATTGTGGAGTTTGAGCAAGATGGTGCTAACAGAGCGGAATACGGCCAGAAACTACTCGTTGAGTTAGCCAAATCCTTAAAAATAAAAGGACTCTCGGCCCCAGAATTATCGCGTTGTAGACAATTCTATCTTACCTATCCGCAAATTTTTGGGACACTGCCCCAAAAATTCAGTCATTTACTCCCACAACCTATTCTTGGGGCACTGCCCCAAAAATCTAAACTGAAAACAACCGAAACTGAATTACCACTTACTCCGCCTGAAAAAATTATAAGCCAACTATCGTTTTCACATTTAGTAGAACTGCTAAAAATTGATGACCGATTAAAACGTACATTTTATGAAATTGAATGTATAAAAGGCACCTGGAGTACCAGAGAATTAAAAAGACAGATTAGTAGTCAATATTTCGAACGCAGCGCCCTTTCTAACAACAAACAGGCACTTTCTAAACTCGCAAATCAAGAGATAGCACCAAAACAAGCAACTGACATTATAAAAAATATCTACGCATTTGAGTTTCTGGAATTAGGGGTAACACAACTGGTGGAAGAATCAGATTTAGAAACAGCTTTACTTGACCATCTGCAACAATTCATTTTGGAACTTGGTCATGGTTTTTGTTTTGAAGCTCGGCAAAAGCGCATTACCATTGGTGATTCCTACTATTTTATTGACTTAGTTTTTTACCACCGCCTGCTTAAATGTCATGTACTAATAGAACTCAAAATTGGAGCTTTCGACCACGGCAATATTGGTCAGTTAAACACCTACCTGAATTTCTACAAAAAGAATGTGCTTCAACCTGATGATAAGCCTCCTGTTGGCATACTACTGGTTGCTGAAAAAGACCATGCCCTTGTAGAATATGCCACGGCAGGAATGGATCAAAACCTTTTTGTGCAGCAATACATGCTTCAACTTCCTGATACTGAAACCCTAAAGGCCTATCTAACTCAGGAACTCAAAAACTATTCAACTCATGACTAAAGAATTATTACTTCAATCATATAAACCCATAAAAAATCATCAAATTCTCCATGCAAATGTGCTATTCTCTCACAATGGATTCATATTAGCTGCTCAACTAAAAGGCATGCAAAACAAATAGTGGATGCCGCTTTTGACCATATTGCCACTGAATATGACCTTGACTTTACCAATACTGTAATTGGCAAAGCCCAACGATCGCAAGTATGGCACCATTTGCCAAAAGTGAATGACCAAACCAATTGCCTTGAATTAAACTGTGGTACGGGTGCTGATGCCTTGGTCTTTGCTCAAAAAGGAGTAACTATTTTGGCAACCGATGTTTCATCTGAAATGGTGAACGAAACCAACAAAAAACTCCATGCTTTTGAAAATGCTTCGGCCAAAGAGCTTGACATTAACAAACTTGACAGCAAAATTCTAGCAGACAAAAACTTGGTATTTTCCAACTTTGGAGGGTTGAATTGCATTTCTCCTTCTGATTGGAAAGAGTTTGCAAACAAACTCGAAAGGCTTCAACCCAAAAGCAAATTGGTTTTTGTAATAATGGGTAGAAAATGCCTTTGGGAACAACTCTACTTTGCCGTTTCACAAAAAAAATGGAGCCGAAAAGGGGCTGAACTTATTGCGGCTCAGGTTGGTAATGCACTCATAAAGACTTGGTATTATAGCCCAAGGGAGATTATAAGTTTTATTCCAAATAGCTTTAGTCTTGTTAAATGCAAGCCCGTTGGTTTTGCCGTTCCGCCTTCTTATTTAGAACCGCGTTTCAAAAAAATGAAAGGGCTTGTTGGTCTTTTTAATTGGCTAGATAAAACCCTTTTTAGCCATACTCTTTTTGCCAATTACGCTGACCATTTCTACATAGAATTTGAAAAAACAACCCATGGCTGATTTGTTTTTAACACATGGGTATTTTTTGGATGAAGACCCCAAAGAGCAAAAAATTATGCGGCCTTATCCGCCGCTGGGTTTGTTATATGTTTCTGCCCATTTAAAGCAAAATGGCCAAAATGTTCATCTATTCGACAGCACATTCTCCAGTTTTAATGAGCTGAAAAAAGCACTTTTAGAGCAAAATCCAAAAGTTCTTGCGCTCTACACCAACTTAATGACCAAGTTGAACGTGCTAAAAATTATGGCTTGGGTAAGCGAACACTTACCAAATTGCAAACGAGTAGTTGGCGGCCCTGATGTGAGCTATAATATAGAAAACTACCTAAAACACGGTGCTCAATTTGTGGTTGTTGGCGAAGGAGAAAGCACCATGCTAGAGCTGGCTGAACATTTAATTTCTGGCAAAGGAGCTCTGACGGATATTGATGGAATTGCTTATTTGGAAAACAACAAAACCATAAGTAATAAGCCCCGAACTAAGCTGAAAGATTTGGCTGAGCTGCCCTTGCCAGACAGAGCTTCAATTGATTTTGAGCGATACCTTGACGTTTGGAAAACACACCATGGAAAACGCACGGCTAATATTTCAACCCAGCGCGGCTGCCCATACACTTGCAAGTGGTGCAGTACGGCTGTTTACGGACAGAGTTATAGGCGCCGACCTGCCACCCAAGTGGCTGACGAAGTTGAAATGCTGCAGCAAGAATTTGGCGTGGAAGCTCTTTGGTTTGTTGACGATGTTTTTACTGTAAGCCATAAATGGTTGGCAGAATTGCATTCCGAATTTAAAAACCGAAATCTGCGAATTGATTTTGAGTGCATTACACGTGCAGAGCGCATGAACGAAACCGTTTTGCAACAGTTAAAAGAAATGGGCTGTTTTAGAATTTGGATTGGTGCCGAAAGTGGTTCTCAGCGCATAATAAACAAAATGGACCGCCGAGTTGACATTAACCTGGTGGCGGAAATGATGCAAAAAACCCAAGAATTTGGCATAGAAGCGGGCACATTTATAATGGTTGGTTACCCGAGTGAAGAATTATCCGACATAAAACAAACGGCAGCCTATTTAAGAAAAGCCAAACCCAATCTGCTTACCATTACCAAAACCTATCCCATTAAAGGCACGTCGCTCTACCATGAAATTGAAGACCATATTACCGTTCAGCCACCTTGGGAATCATCAACTGACCGGGACATCAAATTTAAACTACCCCAGAAAGATGGGTTTTACCAACTAGCTATTCGTTATATAATGAATGAATATCATGCTGCCAAGAGCACATCGCCCCTGAAAAAAATAAAACACCAGTTAAAAGCTAAGGTTGCTTTTTTGGGGATGAGAAGTCAATAAACATGGGCAATAATTTCGAACAACTCTATATTAAGCTTAGAAAAGCCGAGCAGCGAATACTATCTGATGAGCAGGTTATGAAATTGCCTGATATTGAGAACCAGCATCCACATTATAGCGAATGGCTAAAACGCAAAGACACCTTGCAGCGTTTTGATAATTACTTGGCTAATAGAAGTTTTAAGACAGCACTTGAAATTGGTTGCGGTAACGGCTGGTTTAGCAATTGGCTTGCTAAAAGAGTTAGTAAAGTAACTGGACAAGACATTAACCAAACTGAAGTTGAACAGGCAAGAAGGGTTTTTACCACAGAAAACCTTCAGTTTTCTACTGAAGAAAATGTATTAGAACTGTCTCATAATTTGATGCCCGATTTAGTAGTGTTTAATGCCAGTCTTCAATATTTTAATCCAGAAGAAAAACTAATAGAAAATTTGCTTGAATTGCTATCAGACTCGAGCGAAATACACATACTTGACACACCAGTTTAAAAAAAAAAAAAAATGGCTTTAGCGGCAAAAAAACGAAGTAAAAACTACTATGCAAGCAAGAACGCCTCGGCATTATCAAAATTCTATTTTCATTATACCTATAAGCACTTTGCAGAGTACAAAGTTTTATACATGCCAAAAAAAATAATGAAAATATTTAAGCCAAACTCAAGCCCATTTCCATGGATACGGGCAATTAAGTCTAAATAGTCTCATAAATTTTTTTATACTGTTCAATAGTGTTTTTGATAGCATAAATTCTCTTGGTAGTGGGCGCTGTTTGGTTCAAGCTCAACTGTACTTTATTGGCCAATTCTAGCTCATTTACACCAATATGTGCAATTTCTTGTGCTATTCCAACTGGCGTTGAAACCAAATGGCAACCACAAGCCGCCGCTTCGGCTAATACCATGCAAAACCCTTCAAAAGATGATGTGTGCAGAAACACTTTTGCTTTCGCCATTGCTTCTAATGTTTCTTTTCGTTTTAGTTTGCCCATTAACTTAACGTTCTCTTGCAACCCCAGCTCCTTTATTTGCGCTTCTAATTGTATGCGTTCGTTTCCTTCACCAATTATTACCGCTCTAATATTCTGGTTTTGACTGCTAAGTCTATTTATAACATTCACAAACAGACTATAATTCTTTACTGCAATTAAGTTCCCAACTCCTAAAACGTCAAGAGTTTTTATTTGATTTGAAATGTTATTCTCAGAAATTCCTAACTGAATAACTTGAAATTGAACTTGACTATTAATGTTGGAGTATTGGGCTTGAAATTCAGATAAGTGAACAAGAATAAGTCGGTTAAAATTAATTAATTTAAGATACCTATTACTCTTAAGCACATCTTGACCCATTGCAGTTGCAACATGTTTTAACTCATATTTTCTGCATATAATTTGACCTAATAGTGTGGTGTCGGTAAGCCACATACTATGAACAATATCAACTCTATTTTGCTTATGAATTTTTTTGAAAAGGCTTAATGCCTTAAAGACAATTTGGGGTTTTCTTATTGTTTTGTTCTGGCCGTTAAATGGATAAACTTCTGCCCTTTTATAATAGTACATTTTTGTTTCGAACGGAAATTGTAAACTAAAAATGGTAAGCTTACAATCTGGCAATTGCTCTAATAATTCATCTACAAAAACTTTAACTGGCGGAAGTGCTGAATCATCGTCATTGTTAAGGGCAAATCCTGGGGTTATTAGCAATATGTGCTTATTGAATAACATAGAGCTCCCATCCATTTTTAAATGATTGCAAAAGTTCTAGATTTTCAGACTTAAGTCGTTCCCAGTTTTTACCTGGATTAAGTTGCTGCCATTGTTCTGTAAATAATTTAGGATTAACCAATACGTAGCTTCCTTTAACAAAATCATTATAAGCGGTATAATAAAGATTATATACCTTGTTCTCAACGCCGTAGTAGTTAAAGCATAAATCTAAATCCATTGTATAAATAATGCTTTTTGAATCTAACGTTTTTAAATGATTGGTAATACCCCTTTCCATTCTAACTCTTTCTAGAGGTTTGCTAATGGCATAAACAAACAGGGTTAGTTGACAAATAATAGCAGCAGATACTAAATATCTTTTGTACTTAATACGGTTAATAAGAAATTCAAACCAAGAGATTTCAGCTAAAACTACCAAAGGAAAAATAATAAAAAACAATCTCTGATTCTGAGTTGGTATGCCGGCCAGAAACAACAGATAAATTGCAATAAGCAGTAAGATTCTCCAACTATTTATAAGAAACTTTCTATTATAGAAGGCTGAGAGTAAGAGCGGAAACCCAAGGGTAATAAATCCAGGATGCACAAATGGGCTTACAACAAACAACAAATTAGGTAGCTTATATACAGATGAACCATCTGCACTAAAAAAGCTATTACTAAAGAAATTATTTAATGACCATGATTCTAATAAGGAGTGATTTAAAAAGTTAAGCGACCCTGATTTTCTCAGTCCCAATTGCGGATATGAAATGGTTAGAATGAAAATTATGGCTATAATAATTTGCGCAATTGGCAATACCCCTTTTTTTACCATTTCTACTAAAAACAGCACTCCTAATGGAACAATAATAAGCGCAGCTGGGTATCGAGTCATAACTGCTAAAGAACCTGCAATTGCAAACCAAATAATTGATTTTGATTTAGAACTTACCCTATAGATTGTGAACTGCCTTAATGCCAAAGTAATGAAAAATGCACATTGCAAATCGCTCATTGCAACCACACTTGCTCTTAGAAAATAAGGAGAAAGAATAACCAAACAAACTACACCCCATACATCAAACTCTTTGTTAACTTTAGGATATAGCGAAGACTGAATGTTCTTTACTAGGAGTCCAATTCCTATTAATGAAAATACTGAAACCAATTGCATGGCCAAAGACAAGGGCAAAAACAAATTCAGTACTGCACTGAAGAATGGATACCCTACCGGCCAAATGAAATCACTAGGCCAAATTCCAGTTTCGAAAAATGAAATCATTGCCTGAGTATACTCTGCATACTTGTAGGCATCTTGTCCGTATAATCCTTCGAAGCCAAATAAACGTGTGATTGTAAGCACTGCAAACGGTATTACAGCGATTAACAAATTTGGGTTGGAGATAAAACTTAAGAAGTCATTTGGTTTCATACTTTTTAGCAGAACAATTCTACAATAGTAGTATTCTAAATTCTAGTGGATATTTCTTCAAATGAAAGTCAATGGTTTTTTTTCTAAAATGATTATTCACTTTATTTTGAAGGAATATTAATTCTAGTTTATTCACCACCATAAATTATGAGCCTTCCAAAAGAACTACAGGAACAATCATTTGTTTTTAGGCTGCTAAGGGCAATACTAATCCGAGTGATAATGCCATTGTATAGACCCTTTTTACTAATTTATTTAAATAACTCTCGAAATTTTACTTATGATAAAATAAAAATAAAAGTGTTTAAAGGGGTTTTCCACCCGGGATTCTTTTTTAGCACCCGGCTGTATTTAAAATTCATTTCTGAACTAGATATCAAAAACAAGACATTTTTGGATCTTGGTGCAGGAAGTGGAATTATTGGTTTCGTGGCAGAAAAACGCGGAGCTATTGTAACTTCAACTGACATTAACCCAGTCGTAATTAAAGGATTAGAGTTTAACAAAAAACAGCTTTCGTCAACCATAAACATAATAGAGAGTAATCTTTTCGAAAAGATTCATTCATACTTTGAAATTATAATCATAAGCCCACCCTATTATCCTAAAAACCCTATAAATGACGCCGAAAAAGCATGGTTCTGCGGAGAGAATTTCGAATACTTTAGTAATTTATTTCAGCAGCTCAAAAATCAATTGGATCATGGCGCAAAGGCGTTTATGATCTTGTCACAAGATTGTGATATTGAACGCATTCAACAGCTCGCGATAGAAAAAAATCTGAAATTGGAACTAAAATTCAGAAAAAGGAAAATGCTCGAATGGAACTATATTTTCTGTGTTTCAAAAGAGCCACGTTCTGAATTTTGAACCCATTGGCACATTATTTCATTCATCATAAATATGAAATGTAATCTACTTTCTCTATTACTCTTCCAGTTGAAAGTTGCTAGTAGTAAATAGATCTTTTAGAATTACTTCAGTTACAACCTTATGTCCATTTTCTGACATATGGGGATCATTTGAATAGTAACATTGAATTCTGTTTTCTTCGGCTTCTTTCAAGGCTGGTAGTGCGTTTATAACACCAGTAACTTTAAGTTTTTTCAGTTCGTTAAGGTATTCGTATGGTGGCTCATACTTGGTAAAGATTGCGCCCATTTGCTCAAATTGATGCTTGTATTGTTTATTGGTTTGAATGCAATGTGGCAAGACAAGAATATAAACCTTTACTTTATTGTCAATCCTTTTAAGAATAGATTGACAATTATCATTTAGTTTACTCATTGCCTTTCTGGAACCATCACTGCTTAATGCAATAGATTGATTGATGTAATCAGCATTTCCTCTAATTAACATTTTGGTTCTTTCTGAGTATTTTGATGTGCTAAAAGGCTCAGTTACATCAGGTGAACTAATATTGAGATTTTCCTTGCCTAGATAGTGTTTTAATTGACCACTCTTATAATTCAAATACCCTAAAACACGAAACCAAGTTGATAGCCTGTAATAGAAGTTGCGTGCAAGCGAATACTCACTCCAATTAATTGTAGGGTAAACATCTAATAGATCATTTCCAACATATGTCTGCAGAATAACAATGTCGGGATTAACTTCCCTAATTCTCCTTTTTGCTATAAATGCATGTTGAATAGCACATGTACCCGGAATTGATGCATTGTAAACAGCGTATTCTGGCAACTCGTTTTGCAACTGGTTGGCGAAGCCGATGGTTTGTGCACCAAAGGAATCACCAAAAACCAAAATCCTTTTTGCTTTTTGCCCATCATCAGCCTTGTTCAACACTGACCACTCAGTTTTATAAAAGTCCCACAACTGAAATCTATAGCAGGCTTCAAGAATAAAAAGTAATAAAACTGTAATAACAAAACCACGAAAAATGGCTGTCACACCTTTTTTCAACCACTTTACGCCTTGTGTCATAATTTTTAAAGATATGCCAATTAGTTATTTATCATGATACTTTTAAACCGAATTAGGGCAGTTTAATAAGAATCAAATGCTGTTAACAACATGAGATAACTCTCAAAATACAATTAATCGCCGTTCTCAATGCCTTTTTGATGATACTGATGAATAGACGCTATGCAAGCCATTGCTGCAAAAACAGGCAATGCTATTTTGTCTTGATCAATAAACGAATTAAAAACGCCGTGCAAGAAATAAGTAACTAATGCAAACAAAACGAAATTGTTTATTTGCCTAATTGGTCCATTGGTGCGAATACTATTTTGAATGCCCAAATAGCAGGTTGTTAGAACAAGAAGAATAAAAATAATAAAACCGGGCAGTCCAGTTTCTGATAAATACATAAGGTATTCAGAATGTGCATTTCCACGATTGCCTTCTAGCGTACTTATTCTAGTTTTATACTCAGTGGTTTGGTAGTTGGCATATTGAAACTGATAGGTGCCTGGACCAAAACCTGTTAGCGGCCTATCTTGAAACATTCTATAGGCGCAAACCCATCGATTAATTCTTTCCAAATTACTAGCGTCAGACTGTATATTGGTTACCGAAGTAGCATGCTCATATATAGCGCCTGTATTAGACACTGCAGTATTAGCAGATAAATACTCGTTTATTTTATTCTTCCCTATGTAGGCGCCAATTGCTAGAATTAAAAGGCCAATTACATAGATTTTAGGCTTAATTTTTAATTGAAGTAAAACAAATACAAATGCACCTAATAGTAAACTAACCCAAGCAGCTCTAGAGAAGGCATAAACAAGCCCAACAAATAGAGCAAATATTACCATGAACAAAAAAGTTTGCGATATCCACTTCTTGCCATGCTGGCTTTTAGCCCATAATAATAAAATAGCAATTGGAATGGAAAAAGCAATTGCAGCCCCATAAACAGTATGCTCATCATAATAAGGACGGCATATAACGTAAGAAAACTTAGCCAAAAAATCGTATTTGGCGTGTTTGAATAGAACCAAAAAAACCACTGGCACTAGCCCTATCACATAAAGAAAAAGCGGTTTAATAAGCCATTTTTTCTCTTTTGAAGCTAGGTATGGAATAAAGAAAGCGACTATATAGAAGTTAATTCTCATGGCCACCCTTTTACCTGAAACAACAGGATCTGAGCTAAGAATACTTGTAACCAGTAGCCAAGCTATATCTAGTATAACTATAATAACAATGGGATTCAGTAAAACTTCAAAAGCAACCTTACTTTGTATGATTTTATAAAAGAAATAGAGCGAAATAAACAAGGTTAATCCTTCTACTGGGAAAGAAATAACAGCATCAGTTCCTGGCAGGGTATATTCAAGCGAAAAAGGAATTAATAAGAACGTAAACCAATAAAGCGATTTTAACCCTTTCTTAATTACCAAGATTAACGCAATAGATACAATGGCGACTGGTAATAGCCAAAATATTGTTGGATTTTCTAAACTACCCACTTAAAAAGAAACTTGGGTGTTTTTCAAAATAGTTGCTTGAGAACTAATAGCAGAATTGATATAAATACTCCCAAAACGGCCCCAATTAGCAAATTGTAAAACAGTTTTGGCGATGTCGGCTTATAAGCAGCTCTAGCACTATCTACCACATAAACGCCCAAAATAGGCCGTTTTGCCATTTCTTGTGCTCCAATGTAATCTTTACTCCAGTCTATATATTTCTGCTTCTGTATTCTATATTCATCAACCAAAACTGCCATTTCGGGTGTATTAATATAGTCGCTCTCATAGTATTGGTCTTTTGAGCTTTTTAGCAGAAAATTTTCTATTATGTTCTCAGTATTGGCTGTGTCTTTTGCACTATAAATTCTTTTTTTGAGTGCTTCGAGTTTCTTGCCTTGGCTCAAAACTTGGTTTTTCATGAATTCAAGATCCTTTTCAATATTCTCTCTAAATATTTTGGCTTTGTACTCATCAACGGTTTTAATAATATAATTAACAACGTTGGCGGCCAATTTTGGCTCCTTTAAAGTTGCGTTAATTACAATTGACAAATATTTAGTTCGTTCAAAATTGATGTCTTTAATATACTTCAAATACACAAGGTCGCGCCAATCTTTATTTGCGGTATCTATTTGATAATAGTTGATGAGATTAAACTTATGGATTACGCTATCCATAATGCTCCGAGATTCTAGCAGCTGCATTAACTGTTCGGCTTCCACATCGTGACCAAACTGTGGGTTACTAATAACTTGCTCTCTGGCATGAGAATTTGCAGGATAAATTATTCCATAACTGCTATACTGCTTTGGCGAAATAAAGTATGACACAGCACCAATGGCAAGGCCAATTATAAGGGCTAAGCCAATAAAGTTTTTGTGGATTTTCAGAAAAGACAATAATGACTCAACATCTTGCTTTTCATTTTCAAAAACATCCATTCTGGTAGAATTTTACGACCAATCAAGTTAATTGATGGTTCAAAATTGAATTAACCGTCAAATGTTAAGAAAATATTACCAAGATGAAAGCCAACCATCAAAATTGATAGACATCATTAATATAAAAAAGGCTCGATTCAGAAATGAACCGAGCCTTTGCCTTTTATTATCAATTTTGGTTATTAACCTTGTTTTCTAGCCCTTCTTTCGTAAGGTATAATTCTAGAAATGGTTATGCCGCCATAGAAGTACCAGTCTTTGGCCAATGCACTACCTCTTGGACCAGTAACTCTGCCGTCGCCTGGTGCCCAAAAGTCTAAAGCAGCTGCTTCAACAGCTTCATATGGAATACCGTACTTCTGCTCAACCTTGCGATACTGTTCTAATTGACCTTGACTTAACATGTCATTCATATCGGCATATTCACTGCCACCAACGTCATCAATATAATCTGTCCATGTGTAGCGCCAGCCAAGTTTAAAGTTGCTTACCCATTGGTTATTTCGGCCCATAATTCTTTTAACGCTAAATTCCATTGGAATACACAGCGAAAATGGACTGTATCCGCCTATAGCATCGGCCGATAAACCTTCTCTATTTGAGTACTGACCATTTGTACCAAGCTCTCTTAACTTAAAGGTATAACGGGTGCCATTATATAGGTAATCCCAGGTAGGGTCAAAGTAAAACATGCCCACTCCAAATCCAATAGAAGGAGTCCACCTGTGGGATTCGCTAGGCCCAAATTTGTTAAGATTGAATTCCATAATAGCGCTTGCTTCTACAATTTTAGACTCAAACTGAAAAGCTCTGGCTCTATGTGCTCCTCTGGAGTCGTCCAAATCACTGCCATGCAACCTACCGTACAGAATATTAAAGGTTGGAGTCCATTTAGGCGAAAGATTATAAGCTAAACGAAGCCCTAGCATAAAGTCCAAATCTTCGGTAATCGCCAGGCTATTATTTGATATATCTCCAAAATAAAACGATGATCCTACTAAAGCACCAAGTTCAATTGTTTTTGTTAGATATTTTGGCTCAATTGGTTGGTCTAAACCAGTTTCAGTGAGCTTAGAAATGTTGTCATTAGTTTCATTTTGAAGATTCAAAAGCGAGTCCAACATTTTTCTCACTTCCATAAATTCTTTCATGGTTATAGGAATTTCACCTATGCCATTTTGAACAAGGTTTTTTTCCTTTCTTCTTTTGGCTACAAATCTTTTAAAACTATTATGACCAATTGAATGGCTGGCAATAGCAAAACCAAGATCATCTACAAAGCCTTTAATTTTCCAGAATGCCTTCTGGGCTTTGGCTTTTGCTCGGTTGGCCATGGTTACTCTTACAGAATTTGATGAACCCCAAACTACTCTAGAGCTGTTGTTTTCAGTAATTATTATATCGTTGCTCTCATCGTAGTAGCCATAGCTTATTTCTGGCTTAGATGCAGAACTATCTATCTCATTGGTAAATTCTATTTCTAGCGTAATGTTGTCGTCATTTACACCTTCAAATTCGTTAAAATCATCAAGGGTTCGGCCATTAACTTTAATCTTTCTTATATGCGTTGGCGTTTTCTGCGATGGTTCTGTGAGGGCTGGACTAACATTAAGAACCGGCGCATCGTTGTTAAGAAAGTAATGATCTATTTTTTTCAATAAGTCGTTTTCAGATCCTTTTCCAAAATAATTAGATGGTAAATCCAGGTCTCGATCTCCGCCTACACCTATATTTAATTCTTGAATAATGGTATCATTGTCAGAGTCATACAAATAATTTCCATAAAAAGAATTGCCTTTAATAGAGTGATTTGCAGCAACCCCATAATCTGTAGATACCAGGTAAAATGGGCTCGTAATTGCGCCTTCTAATCCTGAACCATAAGTGCTATTGGCGAGAATTAAATTGTCTTCTATTTCGTATTGAGCAGAAGGGTCGTTAAGGTTGGTTATGTAAATAGTTGATTTATTATTAACAAACGAATTTTTTGAGAAAATTACATTACAAGGTTTACTAAACTCTAATTTATTAGGTGAAGAAATAATAATGCTTGGCTGAAATGCATCTATATTATTGAACTGAGTATTTGTAATGCTCAATACATCTCTATACCACCCTGGTTGAGCATCAATGGCCTTTTTTAAGTGATGAAAATGGGCAAATGAAATTTGAATAAAACCAGTATGTTTTTTACTAATTACAAAACCATTAGATAATGGCTTATCTTGATATCCGTAAATGGCTACTAAGTTCTTTTTTTCACCTTTAACTAGCAGTGAACCTTCTATGGTAATAACGGTATTTGGGTGCATTACCAATTCGGCACCTGCTGGTATGGTTAGCGTGGCACCTTCCCTTACGAGTACGTTATTTTTTACATGATAAGTCTTCTTCTCTAAGACCAAATCGCTTTTTACCAATAGGGGCATAATACCATTGGCATTCTGGGATTTTGCTGTCCAGGCAAAAGATACCAGAATTAAGGTTAAGAAAATAAATCTTCTATACATCTAGTCTACTTTAAATACCATTGCTGGTACGTCTTTAGTCAAATTATCTTTCCCTAATGCTTTAATATCTGTAAAAACCACAACATCCCCTTTTGTGGCTTTTTGCAATTCTTGCTGCATTTGGCTTGTTAGGTTAGCTCCCTTTGCTGTATGGCTTAATATATTGCTAAATCCGGCAGCCG
>JAGQWA010000370.1 GCA_020437725.1 Bacteroidota bacterium
TCTTCTTTTCTTCAGTAATGTTGGCGCCTTTTAGGTTGAGTCTTACTCTATCTGCTAATAATTCACTGTAGGCCATTAATACTTCACTTTTTATGTGTGCAAACTAGTCAAAACCGCTTCAAGTTCTCTTTTCTAAAAGTCCATTCTGGTGTTTCAATTATATCGGATTTAGTATTTAATGAATACCACGGATTATCATCAGAATTGTTTGGGTTTAGCAAAATTTGAATCTGTTGGGCTGGCATATAGCTTTGAGCAAGTAAGTATTGTTTTTCGCCAGAGTTGTTGGATACCATATCAACCACAATTACTGCATGCCCAGGCGAGCCGCCTTGAATTAGTACATCGCCAATTTGCATGTCTTTCCATTCAACTGACCTTAATTCTTTTTCTAAACTAAGGGTGCCAGCGTAGGTGAAAATCGTTTCTAAGTATTTCCAATAGGCATCATAAGAACTATCGGGTTCTGTGGCTTTGTACCAGCTGGTTTTGTTGCCATTAACCCTTATTTTATTGCCAGCTAACCATTTTGAGTAATCAACCCGAAAACCATTGGTAAAATTGAAATGTATCTCATCTAATCGCTTATTCCACCACAAATAATCTGCTCTTAGTCGCATTACAGCATCAGCGCATTGGTGCAGGTTTTTGCGGCCAATATTTAAGTCAACAACGGCAGCGTAAACACCATCATTTGGTTTTTGGCTGTTGTTGTAAAGCGTAACCAATGAGCCGTGTCTCTTTAACAAAAGATCTCTAAGATAAATGGCAAAACTGCCAGTATCTGCCAATATTCTGTAGAAATCAGAAGGCGGATTGAACCTGGTTTTAATGGTCATTCCATCAGGATTGATGATCTCATCATTAGATTGCTTAGAAGCTAGAATGATTTCCAGTTGACTTTTCAAATTATCAAATGAATCGGCAGGAATTTCTATTTGAATGGTCTTTTCAGAAACGTTCTTTTCTTTATCTGGATTTGAAGGATCTACCACATTGAAGCCCATTTCATTTAATTCCTTTTCAAACTGTTCAAGTGTTTCGCCGAAACACGATTCTCGATGTGCGTAAATGAACTTGGCTACTCTGTTGCTAGTGTCAGAAATATTGCTTGATGTTACTTCAATGGCACTAAACTCATTGATGATATTGCCTGACCAGCAACCAATGAAATATTCTTGCATTTTTTTGGGTAAATGGGCAACATTTCCAATTCCAACCTTGGTTTTTAAATCATTTACCAAAAGCTCTTGTTGTGAGTTGGTCCACCCATTTGGCAAACAAGCATGCAGCATGAGAAAGAGAGCGAGAATGATGAATTTGGTGGGGGTGGGGTTCATGTCTTCAAAATTGTTAAACATTTAACATTCATCATTTAAAATTTACCATTTGCGAGTATTAACGAGGGAATCCCCAATTTCCAGCATCTTACCTGCAAACAATCTTCAATTATGTTTAAAACCCTTCAAAATTGGATGATGACCGCCTTGGTTGTGTGCTCATCATTCGCACTTCACGCCCAAACCGATCCTGAAATTACTTCTTGGCTTATAAACACTTCTAGTATAACTGGCCGACATTATGTAAGTGGAAATTCAACACCTATTAATGATACTGCCAAAGCCAACGTACAATTGGTGCGTTACTCTGATGATTATGTTTACGTAAACTCAAGCGGAATTCCTGCCTATATAGTAGGGCCATATCTTGACGGAAACCCAGCTTTGGCCACCAATAACGATTGGCTATGGAAAATTCCGAGAGCCCCAAAAGAAAATACTGGTACTGGTACTACCACGCCACTTGGGCCAATTGCAGTTTTTGTAAATGGTGTGCCTATGTACGACTATAAAGATGCCGCATCCTACAACAGCAGCACAAAACAAGACGATATGCAAGGCGGTGATGGCGTATGGAACCGAAATGCCATTATGGCTGAAAATGATGGTTTTGATTGTGCAAAAGGCCATCCTTCACCCAAATTTTCTGGTGGACCGCCACCAATGGGAACTTTAGAAGGCGGTAGTTACCACCATCATCAAAATCCAACAGCGTTTAATCTCGACAAAACTGAGATTTCTGATATATGCGACCTATACTTGGCTGATGGACTTTACAAGCTAGATGATACCAAGCACTCGCCACTGGTGGGCTATGCTTTTGATGGTTATCCAATTTACGGAGCCTATGGCTATGCCAATACTGACGGAACTGGCGGCATTAAAAGAATGGAAAGCAGCTACCAAAAAAGAAACATTACCAAACGCGATAAATTGGCTGATGGCACCGATGTTACCGATGGGCCTGATGTTGGCGCTGACTTTCCACTTGGCTGGTACAGAGAAGATTATGAATTTAAAGATGGTTCAGGCGATTTAGATGAGCACAATGGAAGATTTTGTGTTACACCTGAATATCCTGATGGTACATATGCCTATTTCTGCACGGTTGATGAAAACTGGAATTCAGCTTACCCATATGCAATAGGCTCAACCTACTATGGAGTTGTAGAGCAATCGAATTTTACCGGAATGGGTGGAGCTACGACCGTAAAAGTTACCGAAACTACCAAGAAGTTTAATGGCACAATTGCCATTTCTCAAGTTGATGAAAATTTTGAAATAAGTGTTTTCCCAAATCCTGCCAGCGATTTAATTATTATTCAAGCTGAAGGAATGCCGAAAAGCGATTTTACTGTTCAACTTTTTAATATGGAAGGAAAAGTAGTGAGTTCAACCAAATTAAACCAAGGCAGTACCATTGCATATATAGATGCCAGAACACTTTATAATGGCCATTACGTTGTGAAATTAAGTAATGGAGAAACTGTACAAGAAAAGTCTATTCAAATTTTAAAATAGCATAAGGTTTTTTCATTTTGTAGTTGAGAAAGGGTTTTCATAAATGGAAGCCCTTTTTTGTTAGAAGGTGCTACGAATTGAAATACGGGGTAAGAGTGGATGTTGCTGAATAGTGAATAGAGATAGAGAATAGCCATTAGTGACTAGAAACAAGAAACTTCAAACCACGTTTGCTTTAAGCTTTGAATTTGACGCATGGAACTGCTCTTTCAATGTCATTAGATTTCTCGCCCTGCTCGAAATGACGTGGGAGCAAGACTTTGGACTAGAAATAAGCGAATAGTGAATAGAATTTCCAACAAACCAATCTTTAAACTTTTAATTAACAGACCTTGGACTTTAGACCTTGGACTGAATCAGCCTTTAAACTTTAAATTTTACCCTTTAACCTCATCGGTAAACAAACCCAAACTTCTCCCCATCAAAAAGGCCTTTGTCGCTGAGTTTGAGTTTTGGGATAACCAAGAGCGCTAAAAACGATAAGGTCATGAAAGGTGAGTTGAGTTTGCAGCCCAGGTGGTCTTTGGTGAACTGGTCAATTGCTTCGTATTGATTAGCCACTTCGTAACCGTTTAGGTTTGACATTAATCCACCAACGGGCAATGGCAATACTTTTTCTTGGTT
>JAGQWA010000371.1 GCA_020437725.1 Bacteroidota bacterium
AAGAAGCTCGCCCAGGCCGGGCTCCACAATGGGGGACAAGCCCTTGTTGATCATGTCGACTTTGATGGAGGAGACATCTACACCGATTACCTGGTGTCCGCGAGAAGACATGCATGCGGCACATACCGCGCCTACATAACCTAGACCGAAAATACTGATATGCATTGGTACAGAACCCCTTGCAACTGACAAAAAAGACAGCTCCGCTTTCCCTGAATAAGAAAATACAGAAAAACTGCTAGTGTGGTAAACGTTTAAACAAGCGTATGATCATTCGACTTTCATAAGGTGTCAAGCCTGAATGTTGGACTTATGTCGTAAGTCACACTGGCCTACCTGCTAGAGCACCATATAGTTTAAATTTTAAGCAGCTAAGCCCATCGCTATATGCAAGTTGGTAATAGCTGCCGTTCTGTTTAAATCATATTCATTTAGCCGTAAGCCTCGGTACCTTGCTCTAGGACCTTTGCGGTTGCAGATTGATGCTAGAGAGTGCTCTACTTTGACCCGCTCTCTAGCATCAGCCCGACCTTGAGACGTACTTACGTACTTCTGAAGTTTTTGCAGCATCGCTTCCTGCTCGTGTATTTTAATTTTTCGACCTTTCTCTGATGTCGTACAATCTGCTTTCTTCGGACAAGCGTTGCATTCCGTTGATTTAAAACGAGCTTGCGTTACTTTTCCAGACTTTATCATGGCCACTTTCCCTGCTGGGCACATGACACAACCTTCAACCAAGTCTATTTGGAAGGCGTTTTTAGTCAGTACTTTTTTGGATGGTGGTGTCCATGGCTTTGCAACAACCTCTTTCCCAGCCTCATACAGCTCTGTTGTCCAGCTAGCGGCTAAATAACCCCTATCTATTTGAATTTGTTTAACTTCACCGTAAGCATTGACTTTGGGTTTTAAGTACTCTGACGCCTTGTACTCCGGTTCATTGGCAGGACGGACACAGGTCGCTAATATCAACTTGTTGTCTAAGTCGACAGCAATATGTTGCTTAAACCCGCTAATCGCCCTTGAGCTTGATTTTCGTCCATGGCGCATTGTTGAGTCTGAGATAGAGATTTGCCTATCCGGCACCGAACCCTCTTTTACTTTAGGCCCATTTCCGTCCGGGTCGGGGTCTATATTCTGCTCCAAAACTTTTGCAAGTAAAGCGAGGCTCTCTTCCAGCCCTTTATGCTTAATAAATGCGGAGGGTTGTTTTTCTAACCACTGCTTCAGAGCGTCAACATCATTTTGCAAAGTTTCAACGGCTTGATGCTTCTCGTTTTTATCTGACCAATCAATGTCTAACGCCGCTTTGACACTGCTTTTTCCTACCAGTTTTAGACCACATTCTTCGATGAGTTCTTCTTCTGAGATCATCTTTATTTGTGCAGCACAGTTGACGACTAATTCAAGAGCATGTCCCACTAAATTGAACGTATCTTCAACTCGACCAGCGCCCTGTAGTGGCGCTGAGTCTAGGGCCACTCTGAGCTGAACATGACTAAAACCTCCAACTTCACGAGCGACATTTACGGTATGTTCAAGTAAAACTACATCCATATCGTGCGCAATTAAACGATGACGAAAATCACATAAGGTGCCTTGTGAAAATGGCGATTCCTCGCTCCCTAGACAGTCCAGTACCATTTGCCAACGTTGGTCAAACATCGCTTCTAATGTCGCTCCGGCATCCGATTTTTGCTCGTATGCTTGAAGAATCGTTGCCATCGCTAAAAGAGCGGCCGGAACAGCAGGCTTTCCTCTTGGGTGGTCAGCATACATCGACATAAGCTTATGATTAATCTCTTCATTAATGATGAGATGACGATTGGTTCGTAAGAACACAAACAGTTTTCCGGCCTGTTTTAACTTTTTGCAAATAAACTGCTCTTTTTTGGAAAGAGCAGTTGGTGGTTCCCAGTTTCTAGAATTAGACATAATCCATCAGTTTATAAGTTAGCAATACTGTGTATTTGATCATGTTTTGGGACTAAAGTCACTGTATGTTTTTTAAACTGATCGGTGCTCTAGATGTATGGACTCCCTCTCCCTGAGGAGGTACGGTCTTAATCCGACAAAAGATTAGCCAAAGGAGTCCATACATGAAAGATACTAATATATTGGCTATTGATTTAGCAAAGAATGTTTTTCAAGTCTGCAAGCGAGATCCGAAAGGTAAAGTCATCTTCAATCGAGAACTTAGCCGAGCAAAGCTAAAAGAACTTCTTGCCAAGCAGCCACGGTCAGTGGTGGCGATGGAAGCTTGTGGTAGTGCACAATATTGGGCCAGGTTCGCATTAGATCATGGTCACGAAGTCAAAATCATTTCCGCAAGAAGCGTTAAGCCTTTTCAAACCAAGCAAAAAACAGATCGTAATGATGCTTTAGCTATCGCAATCGCCGCTTCTCAAGAGCATATTCATGGTGCTCGTGTACAATCTACCGAAGAGCAGGCCCTGCAATCATTGGAGCGAGCTCGTCATTTAGCACAGACCCATCAAATAGCCCAGAGCAATCAAATCAGGGGATTACTTGCAGAGTTTGGTATTATTGTGCCACCAAGCTTATCCCAGCTTCGCAAGCACATTCCTTTTATTCTGGAAGACGCTGAAAATGGATTGCCTAGCGCTTTTCGTGAAACACTGAATTATCTGTGGCAGCACTTATTGCTGCAAATCGAACATATTGACACTTTGGAACAACAGCTCGAAAAAGCGGTAAAGCACGACACTACCTGTCAAAAATTGATGAAGTTAGAAGGCGTCGGCCCCATTGGTGCTTTAGGGCTGGCGGTGCGTTTAGGTCAGGGGGAGAATTTTACCAATGGTCGTGAAGCATCAGCAAATATAGGGTTAACGCCAAAGCAACACAGTTCAGGTGGTAAAGAACGTATTGGGCATATCTCAAAACGTAATGCGGACAAGCGACTTCGTTCTACTCTTTTTCAAGGAGCGCTTTCTGTTATCACCCAAGTGATCAAACGTCCAGCCAGAACAAACAAAGAGCGTTGGCTACAAGCTTTAGTCGAGAGAAGAGGCAAAAAAATCGCAGCGGTTGCTTTAGCAAACAAAACGGTGAGAACCGCCTATGCGATATTAAAGAATGACACGGAATATCAGCCAGTCTTATTGGCTTGATATTCCATGTTTAATCAGCAAAGAGTGATGTAAAACAGGTAAGACCGACCAATAGAAGCAAGTTAGGTCCTAAGGCACTTTTGATGCCGCCCTCTAGAGTTTGCCTATTGGTGCGAGTACATTTTAGGGCGAGGTAGCTCCTCAACAAAGCCCGTATATAAGCACGCATCTATACTTGTTTTTAAAGATAGTTCTTTGTTGATTTACTTAGGGAGTCCATATAAGAACCTAGAACCTAGCAACCTTTTTCCTAGCACCTGCTCTTCCCTATCAACCTGTAGTGGTACGCCCCTTGGCCAGCTCAATCACTGCATGCCCTAATTGAACCAATGT
>JAGQWA010000372.1 GCA_020437725.1 Bacteroidota bacterium
CGATCGTACTCCCCAGGCGGAGTGCTTAACGTGTTAACTACGAAACCGAAAGAAAAACTCCCGATATCTAGCACTCATCGTTTACGGCGTGGACTACCAGGGTATCTAATCCTGTTTGCTCCCCACGCTTTCGCGCCTCAGCGTCAAGATCGGCCCAGATGGCTGCCTTCGCCTTCGGTGTTCTTCCCAATATCTACGAATTTCACCTCTACACTGGGAATTCCACCATCCTCTGCCGACTTCTAGCCCGCCCGTATCAAGCGCAGTTCCCGGGTTGAGCCCGGGGCTTTCACGCCTGACGCAACGGACCGCCTACGCGCCCTTTACGCCCAGTAATTCCGAACAACGCTTGCCCCCTCCGTATTACCGCGGCTGCTGGCACGGAGTTAGCCGGGGCTTCTTCTCCGGCTACCGTCATCATCGTCACCGGTGAAAGAGCTTTACAACCCTAAGGCCTTCATCGCTCACGCGGCATGGCTGGATCAGGCTTGCGCCCATTGTCCAATATTCCTCACTGCTGCCTCCCGTAGGAGTCTGGTCCGTGTCTCAGTACCAGTGTGGCGGATCATCCTCTCAGACCCGCTATAGATCGTAGCCTTGGTGAGCCATTACCTCACCAACTAGCTAATCTAACGCATGCCCATTTCAAACCAATAAATCTTTAAACATTCAACCATGCGATCAAATATTATTATGCGGTATTAATCCAAATTTCTCTGGGCTATCCCCCTGTTTGAGGTAAGTTGCATACGCGTTACGCACCCGTTCGCCGGTCTAATTCTGATAAATCAAAACTACCCCTCGACTTGCATGTATTAGGCCTCCCGCTAGCGTTCATCCTGAGCCAGGATCAAACTCTCCATAGTAAAAAGTTATAATTCCTGAGCTCTCGAAATTGACTAGTTATATCATGCTCAAGTTTTTTCAATTAAACTCGAGATTCCTTTTCTGTTGTGCTTCCAATATTTTAATGATCTTCTCTATCTTCTCCGCTCGCGATTTGTCTCTCTAAATTCCCTTCTCAAGCTCAAAATCCTTCCGATTTTTAGCGCTTTTTCAAATCCTATCGCTCAATTGCGGGTGCGAAAGTAAAACTTATTTTTAACCTGACAACTTTTTGTTAAAAAAATAACTTTCAGCTCTTCGCTCATCATTTACCTGCTGTAAATGGGACGGCAAATGTAAGTCTGAGCCACAATCTGCTGACTAAAAAAATGAATAAAAAATAAATTATTTTTTAACCCACTGATTACTACACTTTAACAACCCATCCATAAGGATCGGCTTCTTTGCCCAAACGAATAGAATCTAGCTTATTAAGGATATTATTAGAAATTGTTCTTTCAGAAACAGGTGCCAACTCAAAGCGTTCGTTCCTAAACCCTATAGCCGAAATATGGGCAATTGTAGCCGCTGTTCCTGCACCAAAAGCATCTTGCAGATTTCCATTACGTGCGGCATCTACAACTTCTTGAACTGTTACGGCGCGTTCACTAATTAAATAGCCGATATCTTTTGAAAGTTGAATAACACTTTTACGAGTAATGCCTTTTAAAATAGTATCTCGTTCAACCGACGGGGTAATGATTTCATTATTAATTACAAAAAAGACATTCATTGTGCCCGACTCTTCTATGTACTTGTGCTCTTTGGCATCAGTCCAAATTAATTGTCGATAGCCTTCTTCTACAGCTAATTTATTAGGATAAAGTGACGCTCCATAATTACCAGCGGCTTTTGCGGCTCCAATACCTCCTTGTGCTGCTCTCACAAAGGTTTCTTCAATCTTAACGCTAATGGGTTCTGGATAATAGGCACCAACTGGCGAGCAAAAAATAACAAACCGAAAATTATCAGCTGGTTTAATGCCAACATATTCGTCTGTTGCAAACATGAAGGGTCTTATATAGAGTGAACTACCTTGTGATGTAGGTATCCAGGCTTGATCAATTTCAATGAGCTTCATCAACCCATCCATCCAAATAGATTCTGGAACGGTAGCCATGCACATTCTTTCAGCCGACTTGTTGAATCTTTCAAAATTATCATAAGGCCGAAAGAGAACCGGTTCGCCTTTTTGGTTTTTATATGCTTTAAGACCTTCAAATATCGACTGGCCATAATGCAATGCCGACATTGCTGGATGCATATCTAACCTACCAAATGGTTTTATTGATGCACTAACCCATTCACCATCTTTATAATCTGCAACCAACATGTGATCTGTAAATACTCTACCAAATGGTATATTACTTAAGTCAACTTGCGATAGGTTTGACTTATTTGCTCGAGTAATATTTATTGGTAATGTATCAATATTCGCCATTAACGTTTATTTTTCGCGAATATCGCTGTTTGAATCTAAAGAAAAGAACTGAAAATTGACTGACAACAAAGTTTCTATCAATCATGAATTGTATGCGCATCTTTTAAATGAGGAACTTATAGTGGTAGATGAATTATATACACAAAAACGTGATGAGCAAGTTAAAACATTAGGAAATGATGATGCCGAAAATTCAAATGCTGTTATTCCTAATTTGCTTAACAAGCAATTGGTTATTGTTGAGTTTAACAAAGCAGGTACACAACTTGCTCAATTCAAGTCGTTTATATATAAAGTTCTTTCGGCAGTTAATATTCAACCAGAGAATATTGACATAGTTGAGCTAAACAAAATGCCAAAAATGAACGCGCGAACTATTATGGCCGCTAGCAATGCTCAATTTGTAATAACTTTTGGAATTGAAAATAAAACACTTTCAGATTTTAATGTTTTCAATTTTAACGGCAAAAAAGTATTAGTGGCTGATGACTTATCTAATTTAGTTGAAGATAAAGCAAGGAAACTAAAACTATGGTCGGCACTAAAAAACATGTATCAGATTACATGAAACTAATTTTTGCCACCAACAATGCCCATAAACTACAGGAAGTTCAACAAAAAATAGGCAGTTCGTTTAGTTTAATTACGCTTGAGCAAGCAGGTATTTATGATGAATTACTTGAAACAAAATCAACACTAAGCGGAAATGCCTTACAAAAATGCCAGCAAGTTTTTGAATTAACCAAAATGCCGTGTTTTTCTGACGACACTGGATTAGAAGTTGAAGCATTAAATGGGCAACCAGGAGTATATTCAAAGCGCTACGCAGGAGAAGACGGAAACTCTGAAAAAAATATTGACAAATTATTGAATGAACTGCGTGATTCACAAAATAGAAAAGCGCGATTTAAAACTGTAATTGCGCTACGACTTGCAAATTCAATTCATCTTTTTAGTGGAATTGTAGAAGGCAATATAGCAAAGACACGCAGAGGGAAAGATGGTTTTGGCTATGACCCAGTTTTTATTCCAATGGGATTTACACAATCTTTTGCAGAGATGACCTTGCAAGAAAAAAACCAGATTAGCCACAGAGGTAGAGCCATAGAAAACCTAAGCAAGTTT
>JAGQWA010000373.1 GCA_020437725.1 Bacteroidota bacterium
TTACTGAATTAAAGCAGCACATAACCCTACCCATTTTTCTATTTCCTGGCAGCCCAATTCAGTTTAGTAATTCGGCCGATGGCTTGCTCTTTCTTTCGCTCATTTCTGGTCGAAATGCAGACCTGTTAATTGGCAGGCATATAGAAATTGCACCTACACTTATTAATTCCAATTTAGAAGTTTTACCTACTGGTTATATGCTAGTAAATGGTGGTTTACCTACTTCAGCCAGTTATATTTCTAATACGCAACCTATACCCGCCAATAAATGGGATATTGCTTTGGCAACCGCACAAGCAGGTCAGCTTTTAGGCTTAAAAGCCATTTATATGGATGCTGGCAGTGGTGCCGAAAATCCAATTCCTTTAAAAACCATTGAACGAGTAGCCAATGGCATTGACATCCCACTCATTGTTGGTGGTGGTATTAGAACCGCTGAACAACGCCAAGCAGTATTTGATGCTGGTGCTCAAATGGTGGTAATGGGGACTGTTTTTGAGTGAAATAAAAAACCTCAAAAATTCTAATAAAGCGCATTTATCACTTGGCTGGAGCCAAGCGATATTTTTCTAGAAAACAAAAGCCCGTTCACCAAATTGGTAAACGGGCTTTTATATTTCAAAATGATTTCCTTTCTAAAAGAAGAAGAACACGACCCAAGTTAACAACAACACAGGCAACAAATAAGGAACTGAGTAACGAACTACATATGCCACGAATGATGGCATTTCAACTCCTTGTTGTTCTGCAATGGCTTTAACCATGAAGTTTGGCGCGTTGCCAATATAAGTCATAGCGCCAAAGAATACTGATGCTACCGAAATAGCGGTTAGGTAAACTATTTCAGTTGACGCAAACGCCGCCACGTCGGTTAAGCTATTAATGTCTAAACCAACTTTGGCAATGGCCGCAGCTAAAAAGTTCATATAGGTTGGTGCGTTATCTAATACACCAGAAAGTGCTCCCGTGAACCAGTAAAGCGTATTGGTGCTAATTTGATCTGGATTGGTCTTTGCAAACTCACCTACCAACTCAAGGGCTGGCATCATGGTAAGGAAAATACCAATAAACAAGTAAGCCACTTCTTTAATAGGCTCAAAGTTGAACTCGTTGCGTTTTAAGCATTCCTTATCAGAAGTGAAATAGGCCGCACCTGCAATGGCAAGCATAATTAACTCTCTTAGGAACGAGAATTTGGTTAAATGACCGTCATGCTCAATACCGATATATGGAACCCAATCCATTTTGTTTGGGTCTAAGAAAACAGCTCCAATGGTTAACACTAAAAAGATGATGTTTCTTGAACCACGTAGCCCAATTCTGCCAGAAAACTTCTGCCCTTTTTGGCCTTTAACAGGGTTCTTTTTAAGATCTCTAGCATCTAAGAAATAGAAAATAAGAGCAAGAAGCCCAATACCAAATAACCATTTTGGCCACACTTTAACTATGGTCCACTCAAAAGGCACTCCTTTTAAGAAACCAAGAAATAATGGAGGATCGCCAATAGGGGTTAAACAACCACCCACGTTACTCACCATGAAGATGAAAAACACAATGTGGAAAGGTTTAATACGGCCTTTATTCAATTTAATGAATGGCCTAATAAGTAACATTGAAGCACCTGTAGTTCCAATAATATTGGCCATTGCTGCTCCAATAACCAAAATAATTACATTGGCCATAGGAGAACCTTGTTTGTCCCAGCCAAGCAGAATTCCACCAGAAGCAACAAACAACGCTGTAAGCAGCGATATGAACGAAACATATTCAAAGCCCGAATGCACGGGTTGATGCCAATTACCCATAGCGAATATGTAATAGGCCGCAACCGCAACACCTAACAGAATGGCTACCTTAGGATAATGATGGTGCCAGAAATGCGCATAGAACAAGGGCCCAGTGGCTATCATTAATAGCAAAGCAATGAACGGGATTACTAACCATTTGGGAGTTTCATGATGTGCTCCATGAGCCGAATGCGGATCTCCATGCCCCCCACCGTGGTGGGCAGTAGTATCATGGTCATCTGCGTTGTGATCATCTGCCGTGGCATGGTTGTTATGATCATCATGATCATTGGTTGTTTGGTGAACTTCGTCATCAGATGATGCTGATGCAAGTGCTTGCGCAGGTTGCAACGGATTAAAGTATGCCAACGCGGCAAACAATAAAAAGAAAACCGACTTTTTCATTGATTTTTCTAATTACATGAGAGTTTCTAAAGCTATTTCGAAACCAGTAGCGCACAAGTTTCTTCTTGTTGAATTGCGCTCATTTATTTTATCTAGAGACGTTGAAATGATGTTCGAAACATCATCGAAAATGGCTCTATCTGTTACTTCTATTCCACCTTGCATCAAGTAGCCAAAGGTTCTGGCCATGCCAGAATTGGCAATAAAATCTGGAATTACAGCAAACTCGCCATCTGCCCATTCGCCAATTGGCCCAAAGAAAATTTCTTGGTCGGCAAAAGGAACGTTGGCACCGCAGCTAATTACTTCAACACCGCCTGTTTTTAAACGCTCTAATTGATTTTTGGTTAATAATCTAGAAGCAGCACATGGCAAGAAAACATCGGCTTCTAAATCCCAAATGCGTGCATTTACTTCTTCGAAAGAAAGTAAGCCTTCTTCTTTAAGATGGTTACCCGGGCGAGACATAAACAAATCGGCTATTTCTTCAAGCGAAAAGCCATCTTCGTTTATCAATCCACCCACACGGTCGATAATACCTACCACTTTAGCACCTTCCAAAGCTTGATAATAACCAGCAGCAGCGGCCACGTTGCCCCAACCTTGCACTATTACTTTTTTGCCTTTTAGGCTTTCTCCTTTTTTCTCGTAGAAATGACGAACAGCTTCGCTCACTCCCCAACCAGTTATTAAATCGGCCACTACCAAATGCCCTGTAGGATCTGGAGTAATTGTAGTATCGGTTACAATTAGAGATACGCCAATTTGCAATTGAGAAATTTTTTGTTGTTTTTCAGAATCAGATGGCTGAAAATGACCCATTAGCACCCCTTCTTGTGGGTGAAATAAGCCCATTGAAGAAGTTACCGGAATTACTTCTTTAATCTCATCAACGTTTAGGTCTCCGCCAGTACCATAATAATTCTTTAACAACGGAAGAACGGCTTGGTACCATCTTCTTAAAACGCCAGCCTTTCTAGGGTCGGCCGGATCGAAATCAATACCTGATTTGGCACCGCCAATTGCTGGGCCAGACCAAACAAATTTCATCTCCATGGTTTTAGCAAGCGATGTTACTTCATGCTTGTCTAAACCTACTCTCATACGAGTTCCGCCACCTGCAGCGCCACCCCGCAATGAGTTTATTACCACCCAACCTTTGGCTTCGGTTTCGCTATCGTGCCATTCAAAAACAATATGTGGAGCCTTGTTTTCGAATTTCTTCAGTAATTCTTTCATCTAATTATTTAAGGTACTA
>JAGQWA010000374.1 GCA_020437725.1 Bacteroidota bacterium
GGCCGCTTCATGTTTCCATTTGAATCCCAATTTAAAACCATAAAAAACCTCTCCGGTGGTGAACGCGCACGCTTAGCCTTACTAAAACTCACCCTGGGTGAATACAATTTTTTAATTCTCGATGAACCTACCAACGATTTTGATATTGATACCTTGAATGTGCTTGAAGCGTATTTAGAAGCCTATGATGGTGGTTTGCTAATAGTATCGCACGACAGGTATTTTCTAGACAAACTTTGCGATAAACTATTTGTTTTTAACGGAAATGGCAATGTTGTAGATTTTCCTGGAAACTATACCGATTACCGAGATCAAAAAAAGGAAGCTGAATTAAATAAAGAATGGCAAGCAACTTCTAAAACCGAAAGGCAAAAGCCCAAGCGTGCAGGCAATAAGCTTAGCTATAATGAACAACGCGAGTATGATGGTTTAGAAGGCGAAATAGAAGCCCTTGAAAATAAAAAACAAGAATTAACACTGTTGCTAGAATCTGGCGAAAGTGATCATGAAAAACTCATGCAATGGGGCCAAGAGTTAACCGCCATTAGCTATGAAATTGATACCAAAACTGAACGTTGGATGGAGTTTGAAGAACGGTTAGAAGGGTAATTTATATATTAAAGAAAAAAGCCATCCCAGAAGAGATGGCTTTACGTTGGATTAAAAGCTCTGCTGCTGAAAATGAGCTTGTTAAAACCACTAGTAGGCAATAAGGCAATGTTTGTCTACCCAATTCCAATCTGTCCCACTCACGTAAATAATGAGTATGTCTTTAGTGTCAACTTCCAATCGTTTTGAAGTTTCATTGGCTGAAACTCGCGCTAACAATTGGCCATTGATTGTATAAACACTTATTAGTTTAATGTTCTTGTTGGCTGAAACCATCAGGTTTTTGCCATTATAGTGAAGCTTTACTTCCGCCGAGTTTTTTTGTGGCATACCAACAGTAGATTTTTTGCTGTAGTAGTATGTTTTCTCATTTTGAAGTATCCAAACATTAAGATCAGTATCAAAAGATTCTGAGAGCTGATACAAGGGCTTTCCACTTGAATTAAATCTAAAAATTCTACGGCTGTTATTTGAAAAACTGCCTGCAATAAAATCCCAATAACTGGTAAGTATGAGAGTGTCGTTTCCGTTTGTGTTGGTATATCTATGTTCTTTTAATGAGGGAGTCCACTGGCCAAAATTTCCATATTGCACTTTTACAATTTCATTGGCAGCTGGGTATGTAAATGAGTCGGCTAAAATATAAATCCAACGTTTTCCAAAGGCATCATATATTTTTTGAGTTCTAGCCAAGTTTCTATTTTTATTATCATAATAGAATGAATCGTGCAATGCATCAACAAGGTTATTTGTGCTAAAATCTATGTTTCGGTTAAGTTTTTCTTGTAGCAAACCATTTTGATAGGTGTAATAAATATGGGTATTAGTATCAATCTCTTGCAACGAGAAATTGAAACCTAAATCAATTAATTCGCTACGGTTATTACCATTAAACTTAATTATTTGTTGGCTAAATAAACTCCAATTGCCAGCTTCGAAATTGTAAAGAGCCATTTCGGTTAGCGAATCGTTGGTGTTATATTGGTACTCCACTTTTTGGTCTTCTTCCCAATTGCTTCCGCTGCCTCTATAGGTGGTCATTTTCTCAACAAGCCCGTTTATGGTGTATGTATATTCTGTTTTAGCTTCTGGGTAGAATTTATCGGTGTAATAAATCCACCTTACAGTGCTTTCAATTTTTCCATTGTTGTTGTAAACAAGGCTCTGTTTTTCATTTAAGTAATGCAAGCCTTCATCAGCGTCGTATCTGTAAAATATTACTTGCGTATCACGGCCTTGGGCATCGGCTAAATGGTAGGTATAAACATCAGGTATGGTGGTATTTGTAATCCAATTATTAGCGTTAGAATGTGTTGAATCTAAAACTTCAATTTCTTGGGCAAAGTTTAAAGTGGTTATACCTAAACAAGCGATAAGTAGTATAATTTTATTCATTTTATATATTTTTACTCGGCAATGTAAACATTGCCCATTTGGCAGTTAGAAAAGTTGTTGGCTGCTTCTACTAGAGAATTGTCTCCGTTCATGGTAGTTTCTAAATCTATGTAGATGCCATAGCCGTTTGAGTTTGAGAAAGTGCAATTGTTAACGTTAGCAGTAGCGGTACTTAGATAGAATTCTAATACTAAACCTGCTTGCACCCCTGAGCTATTGTCTGGTTTGCCGGCATAGCTTGTGGTAACATAGCTTAAATTGTTTTTGGCAGAAACGCAATCATAAATTCTTAATCCACGCCAAAAGCCGCTCACATTTTCTGTTGCCGTAAAAATGATGGGTTCAGTTTGGGTACCAACAGCATTAAAATAGGCGCTCTCACCACTTATATCTATGTATGCATTACTAGTAAATTTTGCAGTAATTCCAGCCGCCACATCAAAACCTTCTGAAAGCTCTAAGCCATCAGAAATAATATAATAGGCTTCTGAATTGCTTAATTTGTTAAGTTTCAATAATTCGGGGCCATCTGCTTGGCCATTTATTTCAACAGCGTTTATACCATTGTTTTGTAAAGAATTTGTGGCCGAAAAGTTGTGAATTACGTTGTGTGGTGCCACTAAAGCTTTGCCTTTGTTATCAATAAAATCGCAGTTATTAAATGTAACCGAATGTGCCCCGTTATTGTAAACCAAAAAGCCATTGCCGCCCGATTGGGCAAACTTGCAATTGGTAAATGCAATGCGGTTATTTTGAATAAAGAAGTTTACTAAAACATTGCTTTTTGGCGCATCAAGATCCCAATCAGCTTGGCCACCATGGTAAATTTCAACATATTCTAGCACGTTTCTGCTCGATGATGCATCTTGAAACTTGATGCCCATCCAATGGCCCGGTTTTGCTTCTGTTCCTCTAAATATAATTGGGTTGCCCGAGCCACCAATTGCTGTAAATGCCGCGTTTTCGCCTTCAATGGTAATGGTGTAGCCAAAACCAACTTCGATAATTACCCCTGGTTCTATGGTAACTGCTCCCGAAATGTATAAATCATTATTGAGCACATAGTCGGCTTTTGAAGATTCGTCATACCTATTTGGTATGGTAAATGTGCTCGAAATGGTACCCGACGCCAGTTTTGCTTCTACTTCGTTTTCAGAAATAACGTCATCAATTCCGCACGAACTTGCTCCTAGAATTGCAACCGCAAGGCTAAAAGCAAATACAATGATGTTTTTCATTTTCATTTTAATCTTATTTGTCTCTTTATACGGCAATTGAAATAAGGTAAACAGGTAATCTTCATTTTTTTTTTACATGAACTTAAAAACGCAGTTTATGGCCAATAATGGCGGCATAAAAATTTTCTACCAAGGCTGTTTACCTTTCTTATGTTTGCGTATTAAGGCATGAATAAAAATTGGAT
>JAGQWA010000375.1 GCA_020437725.1 Bacteroidota bacterium
ATGATAGAGAAGTAGTTAGAAGCCGAACCATTCACGTAAGGAGCGATTCTATAACCATAAAAGTTTGGGATAACGGAAAAGTGGTTGATGGAGATTCTATTTCACTAAACCTAAATGGCAACTGGGTGCTTAAAGATTTTAGATTAAAACGAGAACAGCATACAATTACCTTAAAAATTGACCGCAAAACCGACAATTACTTGGTGATGTATGCACTTAATTTAGGAACGTCGCCACCAAACACTGCCGCCATTGTGGTAAATGATGGAAGAAAAAATTATGTAATGCGTATTGAGTCTGACATGGGAACTTGCGGTGCCATAAACATTGTGCATAGATGAGAAAGCTGTTTTACATATTGCTTATAGGTTTGGTTGGAATTTCTTCGTGCATTAAAAACGATATTGAATTAGATGTTGTGGAAGACGGCTGCCGTTGGCTTGGCATTAAAAATGGCAAGTATGAGTTGCTTGATGATCCTTGCACAAATGGGGCTTTTAAGATAGCATCTAACTGCACCCATAATGAAGATACAGGTTGCGTTCAATTTCTTAAGGTTACACCCACTTTCTATAATGAATTCAATAATGAAATTGACTTTGGAAACCTTCAGCAAATATTTGAAACACCCAATTTTGGCTTAACCGAGAGCATCATAAGTTTTGAGTATGCTACAACATTAGCCAACCAATTAACTCCTGAAACCAAGGCCAACTACGCCATTCTTAATTACTTTATTGAAAGCCAAGAAGGCGACCAAAGCAATACGCTGACTTTTAGGGTTCATTTTCCATGTACCAAAATAAGCGAAGACGATTATCGTGTAATTAATTCAGACAGCATTGTTAACATTCCAAGAGACCAAGAGCCAACTTTTCCTGTTGATTTTTGGGACAATGCCGCTGAAGATGGCGACTTGATTTCAGCATATTTAAACAGCAACGTGATTGTTGAGAATCTGGAATTATTCAACACCAAGAAAAGGTTTAACGTGCCAAAAGCATGGTTAAACTCAGGTAATAACGATTTGGTTGTATTCGCACTTAACGAAGGGTCTTCAGGCCCCAATACAGTAAGCATGGCAGTTTACGACCGCGAAATAGACCTTGGGGATTTTGCCAAAGGCCTTAGAACTGGCAATGCGGTTCGGGTTGATTTTTAGCTTTCAGTGCACAACCAAGCACTCAAAATCTCCTTTAGTTCATCACTATTTTCTACCAACAAAATGCAATATTGGTTATTGAGTAGAAATGTTGCATTGTACATTCGTGCTCCCTTTTTAAGGGCGTATGCTTAAAACATGGGGCCGACTGGAATTGACGGGCTGTGTTGCAGCGTATGTGCATGCAGGCGCATGGGGTGCGCGCCTTGAATACTAGCTCCAAACATTATTTGGCAACACTTCGTATGCCATGGCAGCCTAATCCGGAAGTTTAGTACGGATTACCTATCCTGACGAAGCGTCAGGACTGTCACATCGCTCCAAAGCCTGCCTTGAGCGGAGGGTTAAGCGGTGTCAAACATCAGGGCTGGTTCTGGTAAGGCTACGCAACTAGAATGAGATTAAGTAGATAAGGAATTGCTAGGGTGTTTTACTCCGGGCCATTCTCGAAAAACCAAGTAAAACTAAGCATGTAGTGCATACGTTCTGTGGCCTTCTTCGGACGGGGGTTCGATTCCCCCCGGCTCCACAATAGAGAACTGAGTGTGTGAGAGATGAGCAAGAATTGTGTTGTATGCACAAGCTTTTTCTCAAATCTCTTGCTACAACTTTTGCTGAAATAAAAAATCGAATGTTCCACTTCGTGAAACTCACTGTTTATACCAAGGCCAAATTCTTTAACAAAAAGGTAAATCACTTTCTAATTGAAACAGATCTTGATAGAACCGCAAATGATCAACCTTAGAGCCTGCCCCGAATTTCTTTCGGGTTTTGCTTTGCTTGTGAGAGTGTCTAGGCACCTTTAAACATTACCTACCCAATCGACCTGTATATGAACAATCCTAACATATTGATGAACCAGTATGCAATTAGAATCCATTTGTACATTGATTTGCCCCTTAAGTATTTAAAATCCAATTCTTTATACCGCCCTGCTACATGGTATATCAAATACGAAAAAACAGCGATCAAAACGAAGACTGAAAAAGTCAGATAAATTGATGTAAGACCAATTTTTAGTTTAATCCTTTCAATAAAAAACAATTGAATAAGCAATATCGGAAAGATAAACGTAAAGGCCCCAAACGCAAATGGTCGATATCCGTTTAAACTTCCGCTGTAATTATCTTTCTCTAAATACATCCACGAGAAAATATAGTCTACCAAATTATTCTTTTTCATCTTCACTTGATTTATTTATCGTATTGATTCGGTGTTCGGTTTGTTTGTCTTGCTGATTCTTACTTATTTCAAACCCACCGGTCTCTTCATCACCCAGTTCCTTAGCTCCAAAGTCATCAGGATTCTTTACTAATTCCTTTCCGATTTGATAGGCTGTAAATGCTATTCCTGTATACAGGTTAAATGCAGCCGCACCACCGATAATTGCATCAGCAATTCTCTCGCCATCTGGTTCCTCTTTACTGAGTTCATCGACAACTGTCCAGACCGACAATCCAATAGTGAGAACTGTTCCTCCTTTGTCCATCACTTTAATTAAGGTTGGGCCTTTTTCTATTGATCCGAATTTAGTAATTTCTAATCCCTCATTCCCAGACAATGATGCTATTAATGATGCTATGAGTGCATCATTTCCTTTTCCTATTGCTTCAAGAGTATTTTTAACTTCCATTGATGTAATTCCATCTTCTGTATTTTGACCATATGCGTTCATTATCGCATCGCCAAAGTTTGGATTGATGTCTTTAGCATTCTCCATGCCAGCATGAACACCGTTTGGAACATCTGTTTGGCCATAATAGATCTCTTTACCATTCGGCAGTTTAACGTAGAAATGAACATAATCCACATTATAATCGGACTCGATATCCCTGTAGGTGGTCTTCGTTGATACAACTTTAACCTTTCCATTTTCATCCACCGCAACTACTACCTTCTTCCACTCTTCCCAATTACCGTCCCTGTCAATCGCAACAATTGGTTTATTACCAGCAAATAAATACGGACTGTAATACGGGAAACTACTGGTATAAAAATCCATCCTAATAAACCTACCTATTCTTGGGTCATAGTTTCTAGCACCAAAATTGTACGAATTTCCAGCCCCAGACACTTCATCATCCCTTTCCATACCATTAAAGGCGTACCTATAATCTCCTGTACCCGTAGAATCTGCCTGATAAACGCGGTTTGGCAATAGCATACCAAAAGGATAGTAGTCTTGGGCATTGATTATGTCAGCATCCCACAAGGCAATGAACACGGAGTCTCC